>JANPIA010000430.1:0-15916 GCA_031424735.1 Segetibacter sp. | reverse complement strand
TATCTCAACCAGATTTTTAGACCACTCAGGGTAATCGCCGATAAATTTAACGTAATACAAATGGGAATGGTATCGAGCGAAAGGGTTTTTAGAGTGCTGGATAATGAAGACGTAATAACAAATGAGGGCGACTATGCACCTGTGAAAATCAGCGGCAAAGTTGAATTGGAGGATGTTTGGTTTGCTTATAAAGATGACGATTATGTGCTGAAAAATATTTCATTCAGTGTTAACCCCGGCGAAACAATTGCATTGGTTGGGCATACTGGCAGTGGCAAAACCACCATAATAAGCCTGTTGAACCGTCTTTACCATATAAATAAGGGTGAAATTAAAATAGATGGCGTGAAGATAGAGAATTACAAACTCGATGTTTTGCGGAGTTCCATTGGTATTGTATAGCAGGATGTCTTATTGTTTTCAGGTAGCGTGCTGGATAACATTACACTTCGTAATCCCACCATAAAAAAGGAACAGGTTGTTGAAGCGGCTAAAATGATTGGGGTGCACGAATTTATTATGCAGCTACCCGGTAACTACGATTATAATGTAATGGAACGCGGCAACACTTTAAGCCTTGGACAAAGACAGTTGCTTAGTTTTATTCGTGCACTTTTATACAATCCGTCCATACTAATTTTGGATGAAGCCACCTCCTCTATTGATACGGAAAGCGAAGTGCTGATTCAACATGCTATCGATAAATTAATATCCGGCAGAACATCAATCGTTATTGCCCATCGCCTTTCTACCATTCGTAAAGCAAATAAAATAATTGTGCTTGACAATGGTGAAGTGAAGGAGATGGGAACCCATGATGAACTGCTTGCCCTTGGTGGTTTTTATGCTAAACTGCACAATATGCAGTTTGAAAAACAGAAAGCTTTGATTGCATAATGGAGCTAAAACCTACCCTTTAAATTGAACTGCAGGTAACTTGAAACCCATTCAGTTTTTTTAGCATTTTTCCTTTCTTCAGGTTCTATTTTTCTCTTTCATACCCCTATCTTTGCGCCAAAATTAGGATAGGTATGGTAATCAGGAGCATCAAATCTATATTGGCATTGGTTTTCAGCGTGGTTTTGCTTGGGTTGTCTAACAGTGTTTTTGCTAATGAGCATGGTGAGGGAGAAAAAGCAGCGCAGGAGGAAAAATTTGATGCAGCCCATGTAATTATGGAGCATATAATGGATGGTCATTCCTTTCACTTTTTTACTGTAGGCGATTTTCACGCGGTGCTTCCATTGCCGGTAATTGTATACTCACAACAAAAAGGATTATCTGTTTTTTCATCTTCCCGGTTTGGTCACGAGGGGGAAGAAGTGTACAACGGATATAAACTGGAACACGAAAAAATTGTTGCTGTAAAGGAAGATGGTACTGTAGATGAAAGTATTAAGGTGTATGATTTTTCGCTCACCAGAAATGTGGTTCAAATGTTTTTAGCGCTGATAGTGCTTGTATTATTGATGACCGGAATTGCAAAAAAGTACAAAAAAGGCGAAGGTGTTAAAACAGCCCCAACCGGTTGGCAAAATGCGATTGAGCCAGTTATAACGTTTGTGAGAGATGAAGTAGCAAAGCCTAACCTGGGTCATAAGTACGAAAAATATCTTCCCTACCTGTTAACGGTTTTTTTCTTTATTCTCATCAACAATATATTTGGACTGATACCAGGCTCGGCCAATGTTACGGGTAACATTGCCTTTACCGCTGTGCTTGGCTTAATCTCTTTTATTGTTATCACCTTTAGTTCCAACAAACATTACTGGGGGCATATTATAAACCCGCCCGTTCCCATGGGTATTAAGCCCATTTTAGTTCCAGTTGAAATACTGGGTGTATTTACAAAGCCGTTCGCGTTAATCATTCGTTTGTTCGCAAATATGGTTGCGGGGCACATCATCATTATTAGTTTTGTTTCGCTCATATTTATTTTTGGGGGCATGAATAAAGGGATCGGCTGGGGATTTTCGCCCGTTTCTATTTTGTTTACTGTGTTTATTTACCTGATAGAAATTTTAGTTGCATTTATACAGGCATTCATTTTTACCAACCTGACGGCCGTATTTATTGGACAGGCTTTTGAAGGCAGCCACGACGATGTGGATCATCACCAGGAACCGGTAGTTATTTAAGAACACTTTTTCTAATTATAAATTCAAGTATCATGACAATCATGGAAATTATGTTGCAAGCTGAGCCAGCGTTTCAAAAAGGTTTTTCACACCTTGGCGGAGCAATTGGTGCAGGTTTGGCCGCTATAGGTGCCGGCATCGGTATCGGTCAAATAGGTAGAGGCGCTGTTGAAAGTATAGCCCGCCAGCCAGAAGCTATCAACGACATTCGTGCTAACATGATCCTGACTGCTGCGTTTGTAGAGGGTGTAGCCCTTTTCGCGGTAATCGCGGGTCTGCTTGCTGTTTTGAAATAAACAGGGCACAAAAGAATTACTGCATCTGAAGCACAGGGCGGGGGATGCAGTAATTAACTGTTTTGATTTTTGATTTTTAAACTTGAATTACTATGGAACTGTTATTACCTGGTTTGGGATTGATAGTATGGACGCTCATCGCTTTCGTATTGGTTCTCGTCATCCTCAAAAAATTTGCATGGAAACCAATTCTAACTTCTCTAAAAGAGAGAGAAACCGGGATTGCTACTTCCCTGGCAACTGCCGAAAAAGTGAAAGCCGAAATGGCATCGCTTAAGAGTGAGAATGAAGCATTGCTGGTGCAGGCACGCGAGGAAAGAGCCGTGATGATAAAAGATGCAAAGGAAGCTTCTGATAAAATGATCAGTGATGCCAAAGAAAAAGCGAAAGCCGAGTTTGAACGCATAGTTGCTGATGCACAGGGGGCTATTCAACAACAAAAAAACGCCGCGCTTACCGATGTTAAAAACCAAATGGGAAAACTTGTAATAGAGGTTTCTGAAAAAGTTTTGCGTCGAGAGTTAAGCAACCGTGCAGAGCAGGAGAACTATGTTAAAGACTTGGCCGAATCTGTAAAATTGAATTAAACCAATTCGACAATTTATCACTTCGTCAGTTAGCAAATTGCTTTTCATTGTCGAATTACTTCATTGTCGAATTGCCAAATTATAAAAATGCTTAATCCACGTTTAGCCGGCAGGTATGCAAAGAGTTTGATAGATCTTGCAGTTGAAACAAATCAATTAGATGCAGTGTACGCGGATATGCAGTATTTGCAGGCTGTAAACAAAGCCAGCCGCGAGTTTGTGAACCTGTTGAAAAGCCCGGTAATTTCAATTTCAACAAAAAGTAAAGCGATTGAAGCGGTTACAACAGGAAAGATAAGTGAACTAACGGCAAAGTTTAACCAGCTTTTGATAAGTAAGAACCGCGAGTTTTATTTACCCGAAATAGTGAATGCCTTTATTGATCAATATAACTCAATCAGGGGTATACATAAAGTAAAGCTTACTACGGCTGTACCCGTTAGTGATGAATTGAAGGACGCCATTGTTGATAAGATCAAACGCGATACCGACATTAAGCAGGTTGAACTGGACACCAGAATAAACGAAGACCTGATTGGTGGTTTTGTGCTGGAATTTGATAACAACCTGGTTGATGCAAGCATTTTCCGTGACCTGAGGGAAGTGAAGGCGCAGTTTGATCAGAACATTTATGTGCAGCAGATAAGGTAGTTGACTGGTTGATTTGTTGAACGATAAATGTGGGAACAATGGTACAAGTGAGTGACACAACGATGCTTAATAGATTTACAAAAGTTGGTAACAAAATAGATTTCTAACATACCCGTCTCTTGTAAAGGAGTTTGGGAAAAATTTAAATTATGGTTGAAATTAAGCCAGATGAAATATCAGCGATACTGAGGCAGCAGCTGAGCAACTTTAATGCCTCGGCCGACCTTGAAGAGGTTGGTACAGTGTTACAGGTGGGCGACGGTATTGCCCGTGTATACGGTTTGAATAATGTACGCAGTGGTGAGTTGGTTGAATTTGAAAGTGGCGTGAAAGCAATTGCGCTGAACCTGGAAGAAGATAATGTGGGTGTGGTGTTGATGGGCGATCAGTCTGGTGTAAAGGAAGGATCAACCGTGCGTCGTACGGGCAAGATCGCTTCTATTCGTGTAGGTGATGGCATGAGCGGTCGTGTAATAAATATGTTGGGCGAACCGATTGATGGTAAGGGACCGATTGCAGGTGAGTTGTATGAAATGCCATTGGAGCGTAAAGCACCGGGAGTAATTTTCAGGGAGCCGGTAAAGGAACCTTTGCAAACCGGTATTAAAGCGATCGATGCGATGATACCGATTGGTCGCGGTCAGCGGGAACTTGTAATTGGCGACCGTCAAACTGGTAAATCAGCAATTTGTATTGACACGATCATCAACCAAAAAGAATTTTACGAAGCAGGCAAGCCTGTGTATTGTATATATGTTGCGATCGGTCAGAAAGCTTCTACCATTGCCGGTATCATGAAGGTGCTTGAAGAAAAAGGAGCAATGGCTTATACAACCATTGTTGCTGCTTCTGCAAGCGACCCTGCTCCTCAACAGTTCTATGCACCGTTTGCGGGTGCTGCGTTGGGTGAGTTCTTTAGAGATACTGGTCGCCCGGCATTAATCATTTATGATGATCTTTCTAAGCAAGCCGTTGCTTACCGTGAAGTTTCATTATTGTTGAGAAGACCACCGGGACGTGAGGCTTACCCTGGTGATGTGTTCTATTTGCACAGTCGTTTACTGGAGAGAGCGGCGAAGGTTATTTCGAAAGATGAGATAGCGCAAAAGATGAATGACCTTCCTGAAAGCATTCGTCATTTGGTGAAAGGCGGAGGTTCTTTAACAGCGCTGCCGATCATTGAAACGCAGGCTGGCGACGTATCTGCTTACATTCCTACAAACGTAATCTCTATCACCGATGGTCAGATATTCCTGGAGGGTAACCTGTTTAATGCAGGTATTCGCCCGGCAATTAACGTGGGTATTTCGGTAAGTCGTGTAGGTGGTAATGCGCAGATTAAATCGATGAAGAAAGTTGCTGGTACACTTAAACTTGACCAGGCGCTATACCGCGAATTGGAAGCGTTCTCTAAATTTGGTGGCGACCTGGATGCGGCTACAAAATCAGTTTTGGATAAAGGTGCCCGCAACGTGGAAGTGTTGAAGCAACTTCAATACTCACCCATGAGCGTAGAGAAGCAGGTGGCTATCATTTATCTGGGTACACAAGGATTATTATCTGCCGTTCCCGTAAAACGAGTGAAAGAGTTTGAAGCCCATTTCTTAACGGAGATGGATAACAAGCTACCCGAAGTTTTAGCGGAGTTTAAGAAAGGAAATTTGCCGGAGGATGGATTGAATAAAATGGTTGAAATGGCAAAGGCGTTAATGACTACTTATAAATAATCAGTTAGTGATGAATATTAGAAAGCGGCTTCCGGTAACGGAGCCGTTTTTGTTTTTATCACTTGACATGATCCTCCACTTTTAAATCAATTGACCATTAAAAAACAGGATTGAAAAATATTTATACCAGAACAATTTTAATTTTAATCATTATTGGATTTTTTTTTGGACCATTAATGTATTTAATGGAGGTAATGAGCTTGTTAGCCGGTATCATAGTTGAAAAAAGTGAGTTGTTATTTTATAAGCAATCTGGGCAGGCTATTGTGTTTTGTTTAATTGCAATACTGCTGAGTAGTTTATATGTTTATCTAGAATACAGACTACCAACAAAAAATCGGGATCCAACTTGAACACCATCAAAAAGGATGGTGAAAGTTGGGCTTACATTTTCATTTTATAATGCTATGAACTATCATAATGCTTTTCGTAACAATCGAACTTTTTTAAACAGGCATTTTTAATAGTCGTATTAATTTCCTCATTCCTTTTTAGCTTCGCAAAAACAATTGTATGATAAAAATAGCTGTAGCCAAAGGCGATGGAATTGGTCCGGAAATAATGGAAGCAACCCTTACTATTTTTCGTGCCGCCAATGTGCCGCTTGAGTACGAATATGTGGATATGGGCAAATGGGTTTTCGACAAAGGCTACAGCAATGGTATGACACCCGAAGCGCAACAAGCAATTGAAGCGCTTGGGCTATTGTTTAAAGGCCCAATGGAAACGCCTAAAGGAAAGGGCATGAAAAGTATTAATGTAACCGCCCGCAAAACCTGGAATACCTACGCCAACAAAAGAACGTTCCAAACCCTTCATGGGGTAGATACGGTTTTTTCCAAAGCCGGCATTCCTATAGACATAACTATCGTGCGTGAAAACATTGAAGATACCTATGGCGGTATTGAACACATGCTTACGCACGATGTTGCATTAAGCCGCCGTTTTATCACCCGCCCCGGTTGCCTGCAGGTGATTAACTATGCTTTTGAAATGGCTAAGAAAAAAGGCGCCAAACGCATCACCTGCAGCCACAAGGCAAACATTATGAAACTAACGGATGGGCTGTTCCTCGAAAGTTTTTACGAGGTGGCTAAACGCTATCCGGAGTTGAAAGCAGATGATGTAATTGTAGACGACCTCTGCATGAAACTGGTAACACGCCCCGATAGTTTTGACGTAGTGGTACTAACCAATTTGCAGGGCGATATTGTTAGTGATCTGTGCGCTGGCTTGGTGGGAGGCCTGGGGTTTGCTCCCTCTGCAAACATCGGCGATCATATCTCCATTTTTGAAGCAGTGCATGGCACAGCACCTGATATAGCCGGAAAGAATATTGCTAATCCCACAGCTTTGTTATTGAGTGGACTCGCCTTGCTTCGCCACCTGGGTTTAATGCAGTGCGCGTTTAATATTGAGAATGCTTTGCTATACACTTTGGAGCAGGGTATACATACCGGCGACTTCGGCGATAAGAGTAAGCCTTCTCTCAATACAACCGATTTCGCTAACGCCATCATTAGCAACTTTGGTAAAATGCCGGCAAACAATCCGCGACCTAACTTGACCGATATGCCTGCAACCCCCACCATCTTTAAACTGGAAAGTAACCCTATGATGCAGAATAAAGAACAGTATGAAGAAAGTATTGTGGGTGTAGATATGTTTATTGAAAGTAACGAGCAACCAAAGGTTGTTGCGGAAAAATGTTTAGAACATATACTGTCCATATTTAAACTGGTAAGCATTAGCAACCGCGGAACGCAGGTTTGGCCAAAGGGTAGCATGTTTACTAACCTCGTAAACACATATGCCTGCCGTTTTGAAAGCACTGATGATACTCCGTTAACACAAACTGATATTATAGAACTTTACAAAAGGCTAAGCAGTGATTTTAAGATATGTTCAACCGAGTTGTTGAATAAGTGGCATGATAAAAAAATGTACTCGCTGGCACAAGGGCAGTAAGCGAACTAAAATGTCCTTCCCGAAATAAATCATAGCCATCATGAAATTTGCACTTACCCTGGTATTACTGGCGCTTGCTGTTTCCATACAGGCGCAGGATCCATTAAACTTAATGACCTTCAACATCAGGTTGAATTTGGCTTCGGACAGTTTAAACGCCTGGCCTTACCGGCGCGATAAAGTTAGCAGCCAGGTCTTATTTCATGAAGCGCATATTGTTGGTGTACAGGAAGCGCTTCCCGCCCAAATGAATGATATGAAGGAAGACCTGAAGCAATACCGCTCAACTGGTGTAGCACGGGATGATGGAAAGGAGAAAGGAGAGTTCTCCGCTATTTTTTTTGACACCATTCGTTTACAATTGTTGCAAACCGCTACCTTCTGGTTAAGCGAAACACCCGCGGTTGCGGGAAGTAAGGGATGGGATGCATCGTACCCGAGGATAGTGACCTGGGCTAAATTTAAAGATCGAAAAACCAAAAAAGTGTTTTACTGCTTCAACACGCATTTCGATCATATGGGCAAAGTAGCACGAAGAGAAAGCGCACTGATGCTTAAGCGCAGGGTGCAGGAAATTGCTGGAAAATATCCCACCATAATCACTGGCGACTTTAATGCAATAGCAACGGATGAGCCCATCCGTATTTTATTGGATTCAACACAAACAGATCGCTTTATCGATTCAAAAGCAATTTCCCGTATGTCACATTATGGTCCCACCACAACGTTTACTGCATTCAAAAACATTACCCAAGATGGTCCGCTCATCGATTACATCTTTATAAAAAATAAGGTGCAGGTGTTACAACATGCTACTTTATCTCAGGTTTGGAACAACCGTTTCGCCTCCGATCACTTTGCAGTATTCGCAAAGGTAATTGTACCATAAAGCTGAAGCTGCGTATTGGCAGGCTTATCAACTATTTAAAACATAGCTAAACAACCAGGCAGTCTTTCTATAAAAATATTTATAAAATAGTTTGGTTTATAAAATAAACTACTCTATGTTTGTTTGAGAAATCAGCAACGAATGAAAAAGTATATTGTTTTTATAGGTGTTCTCCTTGCCACCAACCTTGTATTGGCACAGGTGAAAATTTCTGGAATCATTAAAGATGTAAAAGGAAACGGAATTGCCGGGGCAAGCATTTCTATTAAGGAGAGTTACGATGGCGGCACAACGGATTCTTCAGGCCGATTTTCTTTTCGCACCATGGAGAAAGGTGAACAACTGCTTTTATCAACCAGCATTGGATATAAAGAAAGCGAACAAAAAGTGCTCTTGTCAGGTGACATCAGCAATCTTACCATCACCCTGAAAGAAAAATTGGATGAGCTAAAAGCGGTAATGGTAACCGCCGGAACTTTTGAAGCAGGCGATAAAAAAAGAGCTGCCACCGTATTGAGCACACTGGATGTTTTAACTACCGGCGGTGCCAATGCCGATATAAGTTCTGCCGTAAAAACCCTACCCGGCGCCCAGCAGGTAGGCGACCAGGAAGGTTTGTTTGTGCGTGGTGGAGCGGGTTACGAAACCAAGCAATACATTGATGGCACCCTTGTAAACAATCCCTATTTTACGAGCGTGCCCGATATTGCGCAGCGTGGCAGGTTCTCCCCCTTTCTTTTCAAGGGAACCGTTTTTAGTACCGGTGGTTACTCGGCATTGTACGGACAGGCTTTGTCGTCCGCACTTATTTTGGAATCCATTGACCTGCCGGAAAAGAGCGCCGCGCAGGCTTCCCTATCACCCATATTTGTTTCGGGTGGTTACCAGGAACTGGCAAAGGATAAGAAAAGTAGTTGGGGTGCCAACCTTGGGTACACAAACCTGATAGCCTATTTTAAATTGGTAAAACAAAAGGTTGATTACTTCCAGGTACCTGAGTTTATTGATGGTGATTTCAACTATCGCTTTAAAACGAAGCGGGGTGGTATGGTAAAATATTATACCAGTTTTGGCACCAGTCGCCTGGGCTTGAGACGACCCGATATAGATAGCGCAAACGTTAAAGATGCCTTCGGACTAAAAAACAAAAACTGGTATAACAACTTTAGCTGGAAAGAAAACTTAGGCGATGGATGGAAGATGAACCTCGGCTTAAGTTACAGCACTAACCACGACGATATAAGTAACCAATTGCAGGACCAGAACAACCAACGTAAAGTTGTTACCGAGCCATTTATGAACAACAAAAATTTTAATGGCGTAAGCCGCCAGGACCTATCGCAAATAAGAGCAGTGTTTGAAAAACGCCTGGGCGGCATTAGCTCTATTCGCTTTGGCAGCGAGTATTGGTATGGATATAACAAAAGCGTTTTCAATAACCAAAGCGGTGAATTGAAGGATCACTTTAATGCCGTTTTTGCTGAAACAGATATTTATGTCACCAATGGCCTCGCAGCAAAAATTGGCGGCAGGGCGGAATACTCTTCCATAATTGATGAACTGAACATTGCCCCGCGTTTATCGCTTGCATATAAAACTGGCAAGGACGCACAGGTATCCCTTGCCTACGGAATTTTTTACCAGAAACCAGAAAATTTGCAACTTATACAAGCTGCCAACCTGGGTTATACAAAAGCAGCGCACTATATAGCCAACTACCAAAAAGTAAACAAGCATTACACTTTCAGGGTGGAAGGATTCTATAAAAAGTATGATGAACTGGTAAAGACATCCCCGGTATATGATAACAGTGGAAGCGGCTATGCAAAAGGGATTGAATTATTTTGGCGGGATAAGAAAACCATTAAATCCCTCGACTACTGGGTGAGCTATTCCTACCTGGATACTAAAAGAGATCACCTGAATTATCCTGGTAAACTGCAGCCGAACTTTGCAGCGGATCATACCGTTTCGCTGGTGATGAAGCGGTGGGTGAACGAAATAACAACTGGTTTTAATTTCACTTATTCATATGCGACCGGCAGGCCTTATTACAATCTTCGTTACAACAACAATACAAACAAATATGCCATTGCCGACCAGGGAAAAACGATCAACTATCACAACCTTGGTTTCAGCGCTAATTATGTAACCAACCTGTTTGGTGGTTACGGTGTAGTAGTGGCATCGGTTACCAACGTGTTGGGCAGCAAACAGGTATTCGGTTACAATTATTCAAACAGTGGTGCAATAAAAGAAGCGATCACTCCACCTGCAAAACGGTTCTTTTTTGTAGGTGTGTTTTTAAGCTGGGGCACCGACAGAACAGAGGATGCTATCAATAATAATTTATAAGACGAAACAACTTCTATCAAACATAAAAATACAAACATGGAAACTTCAAACACACATGCACAGGACTCTCTTCATCCACCCGTAAGCAACAAACGCAACAACGACGATGCACTTTGGGCGCTTGCTAAAAAAAGAGCCTCGTTTAAATGGAGCCTCGCCACCTATTTTATAATGAACTCTTTTTTTGTGGCAGTATGGTATTTCTCTTCGGGCATCTATTCGCATTTTTGGCCCATCTGGCCCATGTTAGGCTGGGGTATCGGTATAGCATTTCATTACTTTTCCGCTTACCATGGCGATAAAGTTTTTACTGTAGAAGAAGAATATGAGAAATTGAAAAAACAGTATGGTGATAAGTGAGGGGAAATCGTGAGTAGTGAATGGTCAATAGTGAATCGTGAATGGTCAATCGTGAATGGTGACGTGCGGGTAAGCAAAAGAAAATTTTATCAAATCAATTTTTAAATCGCTTCTGCTTTTAGGGGCTGGGCAAAAACTTTCAACAATGAAAATTATCATCTTATCATTATTAATGGTGCTGTTGGTAGCAACCGGATTTGCACAAAGCGAAAAATTCCAGAAGGGTATGCAAAAAGCCAAAGCCGAAATGGACAGTGCAAAAACAACGGAACAACTGCAAAGTGCATCTGCAACATTTGAGCGAATTGGTGATGCAGAAAAAACACAATGGCTTCCCTATTATTACGCGGCACTTTGCCAAACCAATATTGGCTGGATGGATTCAAAAGTGGATAAAGATAAACTTGCTGAAAAAGCAAAGGGTTTATTGGATAAAGCCGAAGCGATAGAAAAAAACAGTGAAATCTATATTATCCGCAGTATGGTGGCAACGCAGCAAATGTTGGTTGACCCTCCTGCACGTTGGGGTACTTTTGGTGCCGAAAGTGGTAAAGCAATTGCAACCGCAAAAGCATTGGATCCTGCCAATCCACGGGCTTATTACCTGGAGGGTAGCAGCGTAATGCAAACACCTGCAGCATTTGGAGGCGGTAAAGAAAAAGCTAAACCAATTTTGCAAAAGGCAGTCGACCTGTATGCAAGTTTTAAACCTGCAACCGACCTGCATCCAACATGGGGAAAGAAGATGGCTGAAGATGCACTTGCAAGAACAGGCAATTAATACCAGGTAGTATGAAACAGTTATTTGATGTCCTGATAACATTACACATTGGCGGTGGTACATTGGGTTTAATTACCGGTACCATTGCCGCCGCTGTAATAAAAGGCAAAAGAGTTCATTTGTTTAATGGTCGCCTGTTTTTTTACAGCATGTTGGTGGCATCGCTTTCAGCACTGGTAATAAGCAATTTACCCGGTCATAAAAACCTGTTCCTGTTTGCTGTGGGTGGGTTTACACTATACATGATCTGCAGTGGTTACCGCATTGTATGGCTGAAAAGAAATATCGGCAAAACAATACATGGCTTTACCTATGTTGATCATTGCATTGCATGGTTCGCCGCCTTGTTCGGTTTGTTTTTGGTGGTGATGGGAACGATTGGTTTGGTAAACAAAAACATGTTTGGAGTGGTGCCGGTTGTGTTTGGCTTTATATGCATTAACTATGCAAGGGAGGATCACCAAATGTTGCGTGGAAAAACATTGGTGAGGCAAAGCTGGCTGTCACACCATATAACGCGGATGATGGGTGCCATGATAGCTTCCTATACAGCGTTTTTGGTAGTGAATGTGCAGATACAAATCCAATGGATATTGTGGTTGCTGCCAGGAGCGATTGGGGGCTTTATTATCGCCCGTTTTTTAAGAAAATTTGCCCCTGCAAAAATAGCGCACTCAACAGAAGGTTCTTAATTATTAAACCTTATTTGTAACAAATGGATAACCCCGAAAACAAGATAACCCCGGCCGAAAGTTTGCAGCTTATTGAAAGCATGATAAACCGTGCAAGAGATAAGTTTAATGAGAACGGCCACCTCTACCTGCTATGGGGATGGGTAATATTAATTTGTAGCGTGTTCCATTTTGTGGCCTGGCACTTTTCACTTTTTCCACGCCCCCAAGTGGTTTGGATGTTGACGTGGCTGGCAGCAATTTACCAAACCATCTACCTCATTAAGAAAAAAAAAGAGCGCAGGGTTAAAACTTATACCGATGATATTTTAGCGAATGTGTGGACGGTTTTTATTGTTTGCATGTTCCTGATGGTATTTGTGATGGTGAAAAAAGAAGCGTACGATAAAGCCTATCCCATGTTGCTGGTGTTGTATGGTATGCCCACATTTTTATCGGGAAAAATCCTGAAAGTGAAGGCATTATCGGTAGGTGGGGTTTGTTGCTGGATACTTGCCATTGCCGCCACGTTCATTACATTGAAATACCAATTACTCCTGATTGGTTTGGCGGTAATTTCTGCCTGGATCATTCCCGGGTATACAATGCAATCCAAATTTAAAAATCAACAATAAATATGGAACAGGAAAACGAGTTAACGGGGCAGGAAAGTTTATCCATCATCCAGCAAATGATTGATACAGCCAAGCAGGAGCAACGGGATGATGGTAAGGGATGGATCATTTGGGGTTGGTCAATTTTTGGTGCTTCGCTCCTCACCCTGGTCAACCTGCGAATGAATTGGTTCCAGACTTTTTTCTTCTGGAATTTATTTGGTTTGCTTACCATGGTACTTATGTCGGTGGAAATTATCCGTGACTTTATAATGAAAAAAAAGCGGCGGGTTAAAACCTACACACGGGCCATCTTTCAAAAGCTCAACATCGGCTTTTTTATTTGCCTCATGTTTACAATTGCTGCTATGAATATGGGCATTGGCCCCATGAAAGGATTTTCTCTGCTGCTTGCTTTGTATGGTTTTTGGATACTTATTTATGGAGCGCTTCTCGATTTTAAACCGTCGATAGTAGGGGCTTTTGCAACATGGGCTTGTGGGGTAGCAAGCTTATTGGCACCCACCTTTGAGTGGGTAATGTTTTTGCATGCCCTTGCAGTTTTGTGCGGTTACATTATACCGGGGCATATTGCTAACAGGGAGTTCAACAAATTACATAGCCGATCAACTAATAAGGATAGAAGTGTTTAAAGAACTGGATCCCATATTACATTCACAATTACGCCTTGCTGTAATGAGCCTGCTCATCAGCGTTAAAGAGGCGGAATTCACTTTTATAAAAGAGAAGACCAACTCCACCGCCGGCAACCTGAGTGTGCAGGTACAAAAATTAAAAGAAGCCGGTTATATTGATGTTGAAAAACAATTTAAAGACAACTATCCCCTTACCACCTGCAAGGTTACAAAAAATGGCATCGCCGCTTTTGAAAGCTATGTAAAAGCGTTGCAGGATTATTTAAATGTGAGTCAGTAAAATCTATTTTTTTATGTTGTTGCGGTAGAATTATTATAACCACAGAGGAGCAATATTTTTGTACTTCATCCCTGCATGGTTCATTAATTTAGCTTTTGTAGTTCTGTAGCTTTGGCTTCTGTATTTCATGCCTGAACTTTCAACAAACTTCCGGTACGCATTTTTACAAAGCACCCGAATTTTTATTCAGACGTTTAGTTAGAATTGTTCTCGCAATGTTCCCCGGATAATTGTATGCCGGAAGTTTTACAAGAGGTCAGTATCGCCGCCTCTCATTCTGAAATAGGTAAAAACATTCCTGAGTAAAATGCCAATGCCCATACCTAATGTGATGAGTGTAACAATATGTATCGCCCTGATGTGTTCAGTACCCGTTAATCGTGCATAATTGCCGAGGCTCAGCGCAATTACAAACAATGGCAATACAAACAACCGGAAACCTTTTCTTTTTTGTGTCATTCTTTTAAGTATGTTATTGAAGGTAGTTAAGTTTACGTGGGTTGCACTTCGCTTTTATCCCGCTAGGGCACAATTGCAAAAAATCATTGGTTCTTGTGTTGGGTTTAAAAAATAACCTTTCAACAGATAAATGAATTTTGTTCCTTCGCAGGTATAATTACGGGAGTGTTCATGAATTTTATTTCATATTTACAACATTGACTGGATACAAGGTTTACGAAACAAATTTCTGGAAATGATTAAAACGTTATAGCTATGGCAACTTCCCCTATTAAAAACAAAACGGCGATTAAAGCCCCGTCGCTCTTGGCCTCCCAAAGCAACGGTACACCTGCAAAACGTCTTGAAGTTTTGAAAACTTATAAAATTTATATCGGCGGAAAGTTTCCACGAACAGAGTCAGGCCGGTACTACATTGCTGAAAACAGCAGCGGCCAAAAGCTGGCTAATGTATGCCTCAGCTCCCGAAAAGATTTCAGGGAAGCAGTGGGATCGGCACGTTCTGCACAAGGTGACTGGGCTGCACGTGCAGCTTTCAACCGCGGGCAAATATTGTACAGGATAGCAGAAATGCTGGAAGGAAGAAAGGCTCAGTTTGTTGAGGAACTTATAAAGCAGGATGCAACTAACGAGGATGCAGAAAACGAAGTATTACTCTCAATAGACCGGTTGATTTATTATGCAGGCTGGTGCGACAAGTTTCAACAATTATACAGTTCTGTAAACCCGGTTGCTTCATCTCATTTTAATTTTAGCGTGCCTGAGCCAACAGGTGTTGTATCGGTTATTGCTTCGCAACAAACATCATTACTGGGGCTGGTTTCGGTTATTGCTCCTATTATTGCGGGTGGCAATACCTGCGTGTTACTTGCATCGTTTACCAAGCCACTTTGTGCTGTAACGTTTGCAGAGGTTTTAAACTCGTCGGATGTGCCGGGCGGTGTGGTGAATATAATGACGGGTAAAGTTGCAGAGCTCGCTTCATTTTTTGCCGACCACATGGATGTGAATGCGGTTGTGTTTTGCGAAGACGATGCCGATACACAAAAGATGATTCAGGAGAAGGCTTCGCTCAATCTTAAAAGGGTAGTTCTGTACAACCATATCAATTGGTTTACTGCTGAGGGACAGTCGCCCTATTTTATTATGGATGCACAAGAGATCAAAACCACCTGGCACCCGATAGAAAATATTGGTGGGGCAAAGGCGGGGTATTAATTTGATCATAACAGAATGTGAATTTTAAATACCAGCTCCTGATTTCCATAGCATCATCGTTGCGTCGCAATCACTTCATCGGTAGTGCGTGTAGCAGCCATGACTTAGAGATCTACAGGTTTTGTGTTTAGCAATTGCTCACGCAGTTCTGCAAGAGTTCTTCCGTTAATTGTTTTCCACGAGGTCCATCCATTCACTGTTTGTCGTTCACTACCTGCGTTTTGAATGCCAGCCAAAGCTGCATAACTAGGACTACTGTAAACTTG
>JANPIA010000429.1:0-6565 GCA_031424735.1 Segetibacter sp. | reverse complement strand
ATTAATGTTAGGCATACCCGCAAAAATTGCAGGTTGTAAGGAGATCATACTTTGTTCTCCTCCGGGCAAAAATGGGAAACTTCACCCCGCTATATTGTACACGGCAAAACTGGTGGGCATAACAAAAATATTTAAAGTTGGCGGAGCCCAGGCTATTGGTGCAATGGCTTACGGTACTGTTAGCATCCCCAGGGTGCATAAAATTTTTGGCCCCGGGAACCAGTATGTTACCAGTGCTAAGCAACTTGTACAAAAGGATGGCGTTGCCATAGATATGCCAGCCGGACCAAGCGAAGTGGCTGTGCTTGCTGATGATAGCGCTCATGCTGCCTTTGTTGCGTCCGATCTGCTTAGCCAGGCAGAACATGGCAGCGATAGTCATGTATTGCTGGTTACTACGTCGCCGTTACTTGCTGAAAAAACATCCGCCGAAATACGGGTGCAGTTGGAGAAACTATCGAGAAAAGAAATTGCATTGGCTGCATTAAGCCACAGTAAAATTGTGGTAATGGGTTCTATGGAAAAAGCTATTGAATTTATTAATGAGTATGCACCGGAGCATCTCATCATCAGTTGTGAAAACGATGAAGCAATAGCGGAACAGGTTACCAATGCAGGATCGGTTTTTCTGGGCAATTATTCTCCGGAAAGCGCCGGGGATTATGCAAGCGGCACCAATCATACCTTACCTACAAATGGTTATGCTAAAGCCTACAGCGGGGTAAGCGTGGATAGCTTTGTTAAGAAAATAACCTACCAGAAACTAACAAAGCAGGGGTTAAAAAATATTGCTGAAACTGTAGAATTGATGGCTGAAGCGGAAGGGCTGCAGGCCCATGCCAATGCGGTGAGGATACGTTTAAAAACGTAAGAGAAAATCGATTGCATAAGAAGGTGGTATTACTTTGCGCGATAATTAAATAAGGAGCTGTTTCAATTTTAGTTAGGTATCATTATGTTCGACTTAAATAAAATAACAAGGGAAAATATAAAGGGTCTTGTGCCCTATTCATCGGCACGCGATGAGTTCACCGGCAAGGCAAGTGTGTACCTGGATGCTAATGAGAATTCATTGGGTTCGCCCTTGCTGAAGTGTTATAACCGTTACCCTGATCCTCACCAGGTTGAACTTAAGAGCGCAATTGCAATAATTAAAGCAGTTAACCCTGCACAAATTTTTTTGGGTAATGGCAGCGACGAATGCATCGACCTTTTGTATCGTTGCTTTTGCAATCCAGGTAAAGACAATGTTGTAATATGCCCCCCTACCTATGGCATGTACGAAGTGAGCGGGAACATCAATGATGTGGAAGTAAGAAAGGCTCCATTAACCTATGGGTTTCAGCTTGACCTTATCCATATGGAAACGTTGATGGATGATAGCACCAAGCTCATTTGGATTTGCTCACCCAATAATCCTACAGGAAATTCTTTCCATCGTGAAGAGATTGAAATGGTATTGAATAATTTTAATGGGATCGTAGTTATTGATGAGGCATACATCAATTTTTCCCGTCAGCATTCTTTCGTAAAAGAGCTGGAAGACTATCCGAACCTCGTGGTGATGCAAACATTCAGCAAAGCATGGGGACTGGCGGGTTTACGCCTGGGCATGGCTTTCGCATCTACCGAAATTATTGATGTACTGAACAGGGTAAAGCCGCCATATAACATCAACCAATCAACGCAGGAATTGGCATTGCAGGCTTTGCAGGAAGTGGCACAGGTAAACGATATGATAACCGAACTGGTGCAAATGAGGGAAGCCCTGAAAAGTGTATTTGAGAAGTTGCCGGTTGTAAAAAAAGTATATCCGTCCGATGCCAATTTTTTATTGGTGCAAGTCGACGATGCTAAAAAGATGTATCACTATTTTCTGGAGAAAGGTATTGTTGTTCGCGATAGGAGCAACGTAAAGCTTTGCGATAATTGCCTGCGAATTACTATCGGAACAGAAAAAGAGAACACACGCTTAGTTGATGCGATGATAGATTTTATAACTGAAAAAGTTCAATAATGAATAATGAAAAAGGTGCGGGTAAAAGAGTGCTGTTTATAGATCGCGACGGAACACTGATTAATGAAGCGCCACCCACTTACCAGATAGACAGCTTTGATAAGCTAACCTTCTACCCGCACATGTTTCAATACATGAACCGGATTGCAGCCGAGTTGGATTATGAACTGGTAATGGTTAGTAACCAGGATGGTCTTGGTACCACTTCGTACCCTGAAGATACATTTCAACCTGTGCACGATTTTGTAATGGAGAGCCTGGAAAATGAAGGCATTCATTTTTCGGAAGTATTGATAGATAAAAGCTATCCCCACGAAAACCTCGATACCCGAAAGCCTGGGATCGGTATGCTAAAAGATTATCTCAACAACGATGCTTACGATATAAAAAATTCCCTGGTGATAGGTGACCGGATTACTGATGTGCAACTGGCAAAAAACCTTAATTGCAAAGCCATCTGGCTAAACAACGATGCCACTTTAGGTGGCGGGGAAATAAAAGATAAAGTTGAAGAACTTCAACCGGTAATTGCGCTCGAAACAACAAACTGGAAAGACATCTATGAATTTCTGAAACTTGGGTTGCGTAAGGTATCGCACCAGCGAAATACAAATGAAACAAAGATCAACATCGGGCTGAATTTAGATGGTAGTGGTAAATGTGATATTAAAACCGGCATTGGCTTTTTTGATCATATGCTTGAGCAAATAGCCCGGCACGGAAAAATGGATATAACCATTAACACGCTGGGCGACCTGCACATAGACGAACACCATACGATAGAAGATACCGGCATTGCGTTGGGAGAAGCTTTTGCAATGGGGCTGGCTGATAAACGCGGAATGGAGCGTTATGGTTTTGCATTGCCGATGGACGACGCTGAAGCTAAAGTATTGATAGACTTTGGAGGAAGAAACTGGTTGGTATGGAACGCAGAATTTAAAAGGGAAAAAATTGGTGAAATGCCGACAGAAATGTTTTTCCATTTCTTCAAGTCGTTTAGCGACGCGGCAAAGTGTAATTTAAATATCGAATGTAAAGGAGAGAATGAACACCATAAAATTGAAGCGATCTTTAAAGCCTTTGCAAAGGCGATTTGCATGGCTGTTAAGCGGGATCCGCTAAGTAACTACTTACCATCAACAAAGGGTGTTTTGTAAGGTTTTTTTGCACCGGTATCTCACCACTCATCACGCCCTGTATAATTGAGGCGGGTTCCCATCATTTCAGGGATTGCCATTTATTTTTGAGGAGTAGATCACGCCATCTTTCATTACAAAGCTGATGCTTCTTACTACCTGAATATTCTGTGAAGGATCGCCTGTAACGGCAATAAGATCTGCAAGCATATTTTTGCGTATCCTGCCCATTTTAGTTGCGTAACCAAACACGTCGGCATTTACCGAGGTTGAAGACCGCAAAACATCTAATGGCTTCATGCCATATTCCACCATGAGTTCCATTTCACGTGCATTATCTCCATGGGTGTAAACGCCCACATCGCCACCCATGCAAATCTTTACTCCTGATTGTAATGCTAAATGAAACATGTTTTTTTTCCCGGTGACTTTTTCAGGTTCTGGAGTAGTTCCTTTCTTCCATCCATTATATTGCGCTATAGCTTCCGTAGCCGCGAGGGTGGGGCAGAGCGCTACATTTTTCTCCTTCATCAGTTTAAATATTTGTGCGGTACCGCCGTCACCATGTTCAATAGTAGATACTCCTGCTAAGGTTGATCGGCGCATACCCTCTTCCGTACTGGCATGTACTACTACTTTACGTCCGCCATTGTTAGCAATGCTTACAGCTACAGTAATGGCTTCCACGCTAAACGTCGGACCTGCTTCACCATCTTTTCCCCAACGATAATCTGCATATATTTTTATAAGGTCAGCGCCCTTTCCAATTTCTGTAAACACTTCAGCGGTCATTTCTTCAACTCCTCCAACCTCTGCTGCGCCCTGGTGTAATTCTATATCAGCAGATTCCGATTTCGGTCCGTATGTGCCTTTTGCAACAATGCCCCGCGTGGCTACAATCATTCTCGGACCCATTATAATTCCCTTGTCAATGGCTTTTTTTAATCCAACATCATCATACATGGCACCTTCCGTACCCAAATCTCTTACGGTTGTAAATCCTGCCATCAGTGTAGCTTTGGCATGGTTAACTGCACGTGCTGTTCTTTCTGCACGGCTTTCTTTCAGCACCTGGTCGGTCCAGCTTGTTTCGTTATATGGATGAAGAAATAAATGGGAATGTCCTTCTATCAGCCCTGGCATAAGCGTACTTCCGGTAAGGTTTATAGTAGTGGTGTTTTGCGGAATAATTGTTATCAGACCAACTTCCTCTATTTTATTATTGTGGATGAGTACCGACCAGCCTGTATGCATATTCTCGCCATCAAAAACCCGGTCGGGCTTTAAAAGGATGTAAACCGGGGTTTGCGTTGAAGCACTGATACTAATGAAAGTTACCAGCGCAAAAATTATTCTCATGATGCAGTTGATTGATCCGTACAAAGATAGCTTGAACGCGGTTGAAACAACGGAAGAGTAAAATGCAGCCTGGTTATTATAAAGGTTGCTGGCGAAAGTGCATTTTCAAAATGACCGGAAAAGTTAATGAACGCGGCTCCAAATATCTGTTTTGCCTATCCACGAGAAACCAATGTAACCCCTGACTTTCAAAGTTTGCGGGTCTTTCAGTTTCATGATGCATTTATATTCATTTCCATCCTGGGGATTATATAATTTTCCGCCGCTCCATTCGCCGTTATCGTAGCTAAGGTCGCGAAGCATTTGCATGCCTACGATCGGGCGGTTTCGTAAATTTTCATCGGGGTTTTTCTTATCAACTTTGAGTTGTCCATTGGCATCTTTAATATCCCTTACCCAAACAATTCTGCCAAAATATTTTCCATTTTGCTTAAATATCTGCACCCTTCCTTTACCACTCTCATTTTGCCAAATGCCTGTGATGTCATCTGCGTTTTCCGAAGCAAACAAAGTGTTCGATCCGATAACAATTGCGATCAATAACAATAGATTTTTCATGTACCGAATTTCGGTTGATTAGTGTTTGCAAAAAATGGTTTAACAAAGTTCAAACGTAAACGGCTGTTATTTTAATACATCGTTAGCAGTTTCATCTTGGTTAAAAACACCGATGTAAAAACAAGGAAATATTTATGGGTGCTGCGTTGTTGCTGGTTGCGCTAACGAGCCGGTAACATCCTTTAAAATTATTTGCCTGTCTTAAATTTCTCCTACATATTTGCAGGGTGAGAAATTCAATTCAAAATAACATTTGGTGGCATACGTTATCCTTCCCCGGGTAATTGTATGGTTGCTGTTTTGTTAGCAATATATAACGCCCCGGCATTTTTGTCCGGGGCTTTTTCGTTGTTTGAGCCGTTTGTATTTTCACAATAGCCGTTTGCAAACTGCGGCATACACCTTTGGTTATTGAATGTAAATTTGAAATATGAAAGCAATTGTATTTGATACGGTATGTAAGAAAATGCTGGCAGATGTTTTTACACCAGTGGGTATCTACCTACGTTTACGCGACCGGTTTCCAGGAAGCATCCTGATGGAAAGCTCCGATTTTCATGCTGCTGAAAACAGCTTTTCTTTCATCGCAATAAAGCCCATAGCAGGTATTGAAATCAGTAACGATCATGCGTTTGAGTTCAAGTATCCCAACGAACCGGTTGTACGAAAAAAGCTTGCCGATAAACATGCAGTCGTGCACGAATTGAATGCTTTTCTTCAACGCTTTCAACCATCAGCAAAAAGTGAGGTGCCTGCAGCGCAAAGTTTATTTGGTTACACTACTTACGACGCGGTTCAGTTTTTTGAGGATGTAAAGCTTTCGCCAACCGATTATAAGTTACCCGAAAGTATTCCACTGATGCGTTATCGTATGTACCAATATGTAATTGCTATCAATCATTTTAAAGATGAGCTATACATTTGCGAGAACCGGGTAAAGGGTATAGAAAGTGAATTGAACCTGATTATCTCCCTCATAAAAAGCAAAGATGTTCCAGTGTTTCCGTTTGAATTGGCGGGCACAGAAACGTCCAACCTCACCGATAAACAATATATTGACATTGTAGAAAAGGGCAAGCAAAGCTGTCATCGCGGCGATGTGTTCCAGGTAGTATTGAGCCGTAAGTTCCAGCAATCATTCAAGGGCGATGAGTTTAATGTTTATCGCAGTTTGCGTACTGTAAACCCAAGCCCCTACTTATTTTATTTCGATTACAACGATTATCGTTTGATGGGTTCCTCACCCGAAAGCCAGCTTATCATTCATAATAATAAAGCGATTGTTCACCCTATTGCGGGTACATTTAAAAGAACCGGTGATGATGTACAGGATGAAGCGCTTGCCGATAAACTACTGAAAGATCCGAAAGAAAATGCGGAGCATGTTATGTTGGTGGATCTTGCCCGTAACGACCTTAGTCGTTATGCTGATGAAGTAACAGTTTCCAGCTATCGTAAAGTTCATTTTTATTCGCATGTTATTCACCTGGTA
>JANPIA010000428.1:0-8983 GCA_031424735.1 Segetibacter sp. | reverse complement strand
CCCAAAGCAGCAGCACACAGTTTCAATCTTCCAATATTTAAAATATTAAAAGCGATGATATGCCCCTTGCCAATTTCGCCCAGCAAGTTTTCAACCGGCACCTTACAATCCTGGAAGTAAAGTTGAACGGTAGAGGAGCCTTTAATACCCATCTTATGTTCTTCTTCCCCTTGCGTAAATCCTTCGAAGCCGCGCTCTACAATAAAGCCCGTGAATTTATCGCCGTCTATTTTTGCAAACACAGTGTAAACATCGGCAAAGCCTCCATTGGTTATCCAGCACTTTTGCCCGTTTAACAGGTAATGCTTTCCATCGTCGCTCAATCGTGCAGTTGTTTTTGCTCCCAGGGCATCGCTGCCGCTGTTGGGTTCTGTTAACCCGTAAGCGCCTTTCCATTCGCCGGTAGCCAGCTTAGGTACATACTTTTCTTTTTGTTGTTCGGTACCGAAATAAAGAATGGGTAAAGTACCGATGCCCGTGTGTGCGGCAACCGCCACCGAAAAAGAAAATCCGCCACCCAAACCTTCGTTTACCAGCGTGGAGGTAATAAAATCTTTACCCAATCCGCCTAATGTTTCGGGCATGGAAACGCCGAGCAAACCCTGTTCGCCAGCCTTTTGCACCAGCAATGCCATAAGGCCGCTTTCCATTTTATCAATCCGGTCTATCAGTGGTAGAACTTCGGCATCTAAAAAAGACTCGCACATGTCTTTTACCATTTGCTGCTCTTCGTTAAAATCTTCGGGGATGAACGTATCGAAAGGGGAGCTTTCTTTTATAAGCCATTCTGCACCTTTAACGTGTTGCGATGTTTGGGTTGTTGCGCTCATATTATTGCGTTTGAAATGGGTTTAATTATGTTTTCGGCGTTAAGTTTTCGTACACCTTCGCCAGCACTGTTTTGCACAATTCAACGTCTTCTTTTTTTACGCCATCCAGCGCTTCGTTGAGCGTTTGGGTAGCCATTTCCATGGTTTGCTCCTGCAGCTGCATGGCAGTTTCGGTAAGCTTTATCAGGTTAATGCGCCGGTCGTTTTTTGATGGCAGGCGCTTAACCAGCTTTAATTTTTCCAGGTTATCAACAAGGCGGGTAATACTGGGTTTATCGCGAAATGTCCGGTTGCAAAGTTCCTGCTGGCTTAGCCCGTCTTCCTTCCATAAATGATACAGTACGCTCCATTGTTCAATGGTTATTTCTATGCCCGACTGTTTAAAGTTTTTCTGCAATCGCCGCGCTAATGCTGTTGAAGCCATGCCGGTAATAAAGCTGTATAATTCTCCTTTCTTAAATTGGTTGTTTGGCATATAGTTAGTTAAACAACTATTCAAATATAGCTGCTTTTATTTTGTGGTGACAGTGTTTTTTAAAATTTAATTTTTTGTAGGCATGCATTGGTAGCATAGGTGCCAAGATAAAAATAGTTGCCCAAAGCGATACAGTAAAACGTAGTGCGACGCAACGATGACGCAATGAAATGCAGATGCCCGCATCAAAAAAAAACGCCCTTATATGTAACAGGCTTGCCGTAATGCGGTATGATAAAAAAGAATTGCTTAATACCGCTTACGCCTATTTTTGCACAAACCAGTTTAATGAATATTGAACGAGAGATACAACAAACCTCTTTTAGAAATGAATATCAAAAGGCGACGATCAACCTGCTGTTTTCATCGAACTGGTTGCTGGAAAAGATCAGGGAATTTTTAGAGAAGGAAGATATTACGCACCAGCAATACAATATCCTCAGGATAATTAGAGGTAGCCAGCAACCGCTTTCCACCCTTCAAATTAGAGAGCGCATGCTGGATAAAATGAGTGATACAAGCCGGATTGTTGAAAGGCTGATGAAGAAGGAACTGGTGGCTAAAAAAATATGTATGATGGATAAGCGGCTTGTTGAAGTAACCCTTACCGATAAAGGGATAAAATTACTGGACCGGCTGGAAATGAGCAATCAACAACTGGATGATATAGCAGCCAATCTTACCATGGATGAAGCGAAAGAATTGAATACACTGCTCGATAAATTAAGAGGTGTTTTGTAAATGGAAATTTATATGAATTGTATGTTTAAACGTGCCCTCCCGGTTTTATCATTTTTTATTTTGTTTGGTAATAGGGTAATGGCACAGGGTCCACAGTACGAGTTCAGGGCTGTTTGGGTGGCCACGGTAGAAAACATTGACTGGCCAAGCAAAAGAGGTTTGCCAGTTGCCGAACAGAAAGCCGAGTTTATTAAACTGCTCGATTTGCACATGCGTAACGGCATGAATGCACTTGTTATGCAAATACGCCCGGTCACCGATGCTTTCTATCCTTCGCAATACGAGCCCTGGAGCGAATACCTTAATGGAAAGCAGGGTTTGCCACCGTCGCCTTACTACGATCCGCTGCAATTTATGATTGAGGAAACGCATAAACGTGGAATGGAATTTCATGCATGGCTAAACCCGTACCGGGCTGTATTCAATATTAATAAATCGTCCATCGCACCTAGCCATGTAACCCGCCTTTTCCCCAACTGGTTTGTTAGTTATGGCAAGCTCAAAATATTTAACCCCGGTTTGCCAGAAGTAAGAAAATACGTTACCACTATAATCAGGGATGTGGTACAACGCTATGATGTAGACGGGATTCATTTTGATGATTACTTCTACCCTTATCCCGAAGGGGCTAAACCTTTCCAGGATGATGCTGCCTATATGAAGTATGGTAACGGAATGAATAAAGCAGATTGGCGGCGGAGCAATGTGGATTCTATTATTAAGATGATACACGAAGCCATCCTGAATACGAACCCACGTGTGAAGTTTGGAATTGCGCCATTTGGTGTTTGGCGCAATCAAAGTAAGGACCCGGCAGGCAGTAATACCAGGGCGGGTATAACCAACTACGACGACTTGTATGCAGACATTTTATTGTGGCAAAAAAAAGGGTGGATCGATTATGTAGTTCCGCAATTGTACTGGGAGATTGGCCACCCATTATGCGATTACAATACCTTGCTGGATTGGTGGGGAAACAATGCCTACGGTCGGCAGGTATTTATCGGTCATGGTATTTACCGGAGCGGCGAGCCGAAAAGTACTGGCTGGAAACGAAGAAACGAAATACCCAACCAGATAAAGGCTTTACGGGATAACCCAAATGTGCAGGGAAGCGTTTATTTCAGCAGCAAAACTTTTAACAACAATCCCAACGGGTGGAACGACAGCCTGCGTAACAATTATTACACGTACCCTGCATTAATACCCCCCATGCGATGGATAGATAGCGTTGCACCCATTAAGCCACTGGTAGAAAATGTTGCCGATAAAAAGCAGAAGAGAGTGATGTATCGCGGCGCAGAGCCGATAAAGGGGTTTGCATTATATACACTACCCCAGGGCAAAACGGGTGGTACAAAAAATGCCCTGCTTGTAAAGTTATTTGTATGCGATAAGTATGTAATAGTTGAGAATGAAATTTTGGAACAGTATAAACCCGGCAAAGTTTTTATTGCCGCTGTTGATAGAAACAACAATGTGAGTGAGTGGGTGCAGTTGCAGTAAGGTAATATCCGTTGTTTTATATTGCTTCGTTCAATTGTCATTTTTGGATTCCAAATATGCAAGGTTATGCAAATCTGGATTGGATCAATGCTTAAAAAGTTCCTTTACGAAGGATTATACAATCCCATCATCTATTTACAAACAAGCCTATTTTTGCAGCATCAATTAAACGTAAAAATATTGTTATGCCAGGTTACGAATTTTGGGGTGATGAAGAACGTAAAGAAGTAAATGACGTATTGGAAACAGGAATCTTGATGCGTTATGGATTCGATGGTCCGCGTAAGGGAATTTGGAAGTCGAAAGAATTAGAGGAGGCGGTTTGTAAAACTTTTGGCAGCAAATATGCCCAACTAACAAGCAGTGGAACATCGGCACTTACCACAGCAATGGCGGCATTGGGTATTGGCTTTGGCGACGAAGTGATCATGCCTGCGTTCACCTTTGTGGCAAGTTTTGAAGCCATCTTAAGTTCGGGTGCCATCCCTGTACTGGTTGATATTGATGAAACACTCACATTAGACCCCGCTGCGGTTCGTGCAGCCATCACTCCCAAAACAAAATGCATTATGCCGGTACACATGTGCGGCAGCATGGCCAATATGGATGCACTACAAGATATTTGTAAAGAACACGACCTGGTATTACTGGAGGACGCGTGTCAAAGTATTGGTGCAACTTACAAAGGAGAAAAAGTTGGAACCATTGGCAATGCCGGCACCTTTAGTTTCGATTTTGTAAAAACAATTACCTGCGGCGAAGGCGGCGTGGTGATGACCAACGATGAAGATGTATATATAAAATGCGATGGTTATACCGATCATGGGCACGATCATAAAGGGGTGGATCGTGGTGCCGACCTGCACCCGTTTGTAGGATATAACTACCGGATAAGCGAACTGCACGCAGCAGTGGGTTTGGCGCAAATAAGAAAGCTGGATACGTTTCTTGAAATTCAGCGCAAAAACCAATTGATTATTAAAGATGCGCTTGTTGTGATACCCGAAGTTTCTTTTAGAAAAATTCCGGAGGGTGGGGTAGACAGTTGTACATTCTTAAGCTGGTTTTTGCCGACCGAGGAAATTACAAAGGCGGTGGTTGAGGAACTAAAGGCAGGAGGCATACTTGCCGGGAATTTTTACTGGTATAATAATAACTGGCATTACATTAGTAAATGGGATCATTTAAAAAATGTAGATTTTTTAAACAGGCAAAACCCCGAAGCAGCTAACGCATTAAAGTTGCTTGCCGACAAAGATTTTTCTGCAAGCGATGCGATCATGAGTCGTTGTATCAGTACCGCCATCAGCCTCACCTGGACGGAAGATCAGGCTAAGGACAAAGCCGGAAAGATAGCCGAAATTGTAACGAAAGTTCTTAGCAAATCTGCCGTTGCAACATAGCGCGGTTGTAAATAAGCGCGCCATCAAAATTATCAGCCGTTATATTATAACAGAACATTGATGTATAGCCTGCAACTTCGCGCCAGGCATATAAATTACCGAAGTTTTCCTTCCAAAACATCGCAGTATTGTACCGAGCCAAGCCTGAATTTAAATGGCAGGCTGGTGCCCTTTTCAAACTTAATTTCCTGCCTGCAAAAAAATCCAAGCTGGTTGTAAGCATAGTTAGTTGGCAAGGTTTTTACAGAAGTAAGAGCCGTTACAAACGGTTGTTTAAGTGTGCGGCGGGTACCGGAAGTAGCAGCGTTCAAGCTATCGGAGTTAACAAAAACAATTGAATTAATATAAAACAGCTTTTGCCTGTAATGCGCTTGTGCATTGGTATTTGCTGTAAGGCATACTAATAAAATAAGAAACAAACAAATCGCTAAAGCCCTCATCAAGTGGTGGTTTTGTATGTAAATTTACCGCGAAATACCTAACCCTAATTATCGTTAACAGAGTAACGAATTTTATTAAAAAATGGTTTGAAAATTAATGCTGATTACCTTGCGCCACACAACGTAAAAAGTTTTCACGCGTTATTACGGATAGGATTAAAATGTCACTAAGTCAATCATTACAACAGAAGCTACTACAAAAGCTATCGCCACAGCAAATTCAGTTAATGAAGTTGCTGCAGGTTCCTACTGCCAATCTCGAAGAAAGAATTAAGGAAGAGCTGGAAGAAAATCCCGCGCTTGAAGTTGGCGAGGATGGTCACGATGAATTTAACGATGACCTCAAAGATGAATTTGACAGCAGCAACGATGAAGAATTTGAAGCCGATGGCAGTGCCGATGAATATGAAAACCTTGACCTGAGCGAATATGTGAACGAAGGCGATGATGACATTGGTGATTATAAGCTGCGCGATGAAAATTATCCGGAGGCTGATGAAGGAAAGGTAATACCAGTTAAGGTTGAAACCAGCTTTCACGAAATGTTGCTCGACCAGTTAGGGATGATGGAATTGGATGAGCGTGAACAAAAAATGGCTGAACAAATAGTAGGAAGTATTGATGATGACGGATACCTGCGGCGGGAGCTTTCTTCTATTGCAGACGACCTCGCCTTCAGGCAAAACATTGCTGCCAGCGAAGCTGAAATTGAAGGGATGATCAAAAAGATTCAGCAGTTTGATCCGCCCGGAATTTGTGCGAGAAATTTGAAAGAATGCTTGATACTTCAACTACAACGTAAGCTAAAGGAAGGTAAGGAAGTTGAACTGGCTATGCAGGTACTGGATAAATATTTTGATGAGTTTACTAAAAAACACTACGAAAAAATACAGCGGGGTTTGAATTTATCTGACGAGCAATTAAAAGCCGTTATCACGCAAATCATCAAACTAAACCCTAAACCTGGCGGTAATATCGGTGAAGTAAATAAAGCAGAAAGGTATGTAGTGCCCGACTTTTTTATTTACAATAATGCAGGTAAGCTTGAGCTTACACTCAATAGTAAAAATGCCCCCGATTTGAGGATTAGCGAAGGTTACAGGGATATGATTAAGGACTACGAGAAGGGGCAAAAGAAAGATAAGCGACAGAAAGAGGCGGTGTTGTTTATTAAGCAAAAGATCGATTCAGCCAAGTGGTTTATTGATATGATAAAACAGCGCCAGCAAACTCTAATCGGCACCATGCAAAGTATCATGAATTACCAGGAAGAATTTTTTCTTACGGGTGATGAGACAACTTTAAAGCCGATGATATTAAAAGATATAGCTGAAATGACGGGGCTTGATATTAGCACCGTAAGCCGGGTTGCCAACAGCAAGTTTGTACAAACAGAATTTGGCACCTACCGGCTAAAGTTTTTCTTTAGCGAGTCGCTTAGTACTGATAGCGGCGAGGAAGTAAGTACAAGAGAGGTGAAGAAAATTTTAAGCAACCTGATTGAAGCAGAGGATAAACGCAAACCATTAAGCGATGAGCAGCTAACCGAAATGTTGCAAGACAAAGGTTACAATATTGCCCGCCGAACCGTTGCCAAATACCGTGAGCAACTTAACCTGCCGGTAGCTCGATTACGCAAACAGTTATAGAAGTTTTCTCACAAATATGTCTACCATCACCTATCCATTGCCACAACCTCAACCAGTAAAAGTTGTGGCTAAAATAATTTCATACCTGTTTCATCCGCTATTCATCCCGGTATATGTAATTGCATACCTAATCTTCCTGCATCCCTATGCTTTTGCGGGTTTGCACGAAAAGCAAAAAGTGATGAAGCTCGTTTCCTTGTTTATACTAACGGTATTTTTTCCGTCCTTAACCGTATTTCTTTTATGGAGATTGAAGTTTGCAGATTCAATTATGCTGCGTACACAAAAGGAAAGGATCATTCCCTATGTATCCACCATTATTTACTTTTTTTGGGCGTGGTATGTAAGCAAGCATCAAACAGAGAACCCGCCCATCCTTGTCTTTTTTTTGTTGGGCATATTTCTTTCCGCATCTGCTGCTTTAATGGCTAATAGCTTCTTTAAAATCAGTATGCATGCCATTGGTGTTAGCGGTGCAATGACATTTATGATCTTGCTTGGATTAAACTCGTATGAACCAATGGGACTACAAATAACGATAGCCACTTTGGTGGCAGGCTTAGTTTGCTCTGCCCGCCTTGCGGTATCCGATCACGATCCGATGGAAATTATCTGGGGATTTTTTATTGGTGCACTTTGCCAGGTGGTAGCTTGTGCAATAGTTTTATAAAACGCCCTTGTTTTAAAATAATGCAAACTATTGTTGCTGCAACGGCTTGGAAGGTGTATCCAGGTTGACATTGCCGGTTTCTGTACCGTCATCTATAGTGCTGATTAAAGACGGTGCTGCATGTGCAGCCAGCCCAAAGTTTGGCATCAGGTCGATGTTTGCATTTAATATGGATGAACTCCTTGCATACCACTCATCCGGGTGGTTGATATAAAAGCAGCTTCCGCCTTTTATGGCATCTATAATTTTTTTATGTAGGCCCAAAGGAACTGCGGGGCAGCCAAGGCTTTTGCCAATTACGCCTTTCATATCCATCACCCGTTCATTCACATAATGCGATCCATGCAAAACAATATCGCGGTAACGTACCTTATCGTTTATGCCGCTCTCCATCCCATCAAAACGCATACTGTAGCCCGCACGTCCTGAGTAAGTTTCGGCAGTCAGCAAAAAGCCAAGACTGCTTTTGTAAGAGTCTTTTATGTTGGAAAAGCTGGTTGGAAATTCTTCACCACTGTTTTTGCCATGCGATACATACGTGTTGAACAAAAGCACATTCTGCTCCAGGTCTATAACGAACAACCGCTTATTATTACAGCTTTGGCTGTAATCGCTGATGGTTAAAATATTTGTTTTACGAAGTAGACCTTTTCGTTCAAGATAGAGATAGCCTTTATAAGCTTTTGAAAAAACCTCCCGTTCCAAGCCGTACGATAATAAACCGATGCTTTCGTAAATCGAATCAACTAAATGAATGAACGCTGGTGAGCCAATAGAGCTTGACAACAAAGATGGCATGTTCTTATCATCGGGTAAATTGGTATTTGTTTTAGCGCTTGCCGGGTTTAGGGCAAACAACAGACCGGCTATAAATAAGCCTGGTAGGCGCTTAATTAATGTTTTCATGTACTTCGAAAATATCAGTGTGTGTAATCGGGTTTCGAAATAGGTAACCGCTAAAGTATCAAAATTATTGTGAGGGTCTATTAAAAAGTCTTAACTGAGTATGTTGGAAGCCGGATTTGCTATTGATAATGAAGACTATATCAGATGTGGTTGGGTAATCAAGCCAATTTGAGAAAACGAAATGAAACAAATAAGATTTGTTGTGAAAATAAAAACACCTGAGCAATACAGGTGCTTTTATCATTTATCGCTCCCCCTCCCCGACTTGAACGGGGGACCCTCTGATTAACAGTCAGATGCGCTAACCAACTGAGCTAAGGAGGAATTTTTCCCTAAACAATGATTTGTATTAGGGGTTGCAAA
>JANPIA010000427.1:0-2401 GCA_031424735.1 Segetibacter sp. | reverse complement strand
GTTGAATGCTACGTCTGTTGCATTAACTACAAAACATTTTCCTGGTGGGGGTGCTGCGCAAGGCGGACAAGACCCTCACTTTAACTGGGGCAAATATGAAAGCTTTCGCGGCGGTATGTTTCGAAACAACCTTATCCCTTTTAAAGCGGCTATCAAGGCGGGCACTTCATCCATCATGCCTTATTACTCCATACCGATGGATACCAAATATGAAAAGATTGCTTACTCATACAACAAGGGCATACTTCGCGATTTGCTAAGAGGCGAACTTGGTTTTAAGGGTATCATTAACTCTGATACCGGACCTGTTGAAATGATGCCGTGGGGTGCTGAAGATTTATCTATCACAGAGCGATATAAAAAAATGCTGGAAGCGGGAGTAAATTTATTTTCAGGAACAGCCGACCCTGCTAAACTTTTAGAGACCGTAAAAAGCGGCGCGGTAAACATGAAACTTATTGATGAATCAGTGCAAAAATTATTGGTAGAAAAATTTTCTTTAGGGCTTTTCGAAAATCCCTACGTGGATGAAGAGGCAGCAGAAAAGATTGTGGGTAATGCCGCATTCAAGGCACGGGCAAACCTTGCATTGCAGAAGTCCATTGTATTGCTGCGCAACGAGACAAAAACGCTTCCACTTAAACCAAAAACGAAAATTTATTTCGAAAGTTATTTCCCAAAAAAAGGAGCTTCGACTGCGCACAATATTTATACTGAAGCAAATAATAATTACGCTGTTCAATTTGTAAACACACCCGATGAAGCCGATTTGATTTTCCTTTGGATTACTCCGGCAGCGAAATCATTGTTTGGAGCGGATGGTTCACCACTTTACCTCTCTTTATCAAAGAACGGCGTGGACGTTAATTACATAAATAGTCTGACTTCAAAGAAGCCAACCATCCTGGCTATTAACTACACCAACCCCTGGGTGATTGATGAAATTTATAACGATGCCACAAAAACAAATATCAAAAGTGTGCTTGCTACGTTCGGCACTACTATGAATGCTGTTTTAGATATTGTTACCGGTAAGTTTAATCCATCGGGCAAGATGCCTTTTACAACGCCGGTTTCAGAGCAGGCAGTACAGAGCCAAAAAGAAGATGTGCCTGGGTACCTGGAAGGACCAAAGTATGGTTTGTTTAAGTACAATGGAGGGTTGCATTATTGATTGAGTATGTAATTCATAAATCTGAACATGATAAAATTAAGTTCAATAAATTATATAAAAATGAAAACGATGTTTTACGGTATGTCGCCCGCTGTTAGCCTGCGTTGTTATATCGTTATGCTTACACTTTTCTTAAGTGTGCAATCTTTCTCTCAAAAAAAGCAAACTCCCAAAAGTTCAGAAAAATTTTTGTGGGGTGTGGCAACCGCAGCATACCAGGTTGAAGGTGCTTATCAAACCGATGGTAAAGGCGAATCGAAATGGGATTTTTTAACCAACAAAGTCGGTATCACTCAAGGTGTCATTGGTGAAAAACATACCGGTAATGTTGCCATCAACATGTACGACCGGACCCAGTACCTCAAAGACATTCAGTTGATGAAAGAGTTGGGGGTTAATACCTATAGAATGTCGTTAGACTGGAGCCGAATTATACCTGATGGTGTTGGTGCGGTTAACGAAAAAGCATTAGCACATTATGACTTGCTGCTGGATGATTTAATTGCCGCAGGTATTGAACCATTCGTGACGATTTATCACTTTGACTATCCTTTCGTATTAATGGAAAAAGGTGGTTGGGGTAACCCTGAAATGATTAACTGGTACACAAACTATGCATCAGTTGTAATTAAGCGATACGGAAAAAAAGTAAAGAAATTCATCACGTTCAACGAACCATATATTGAGTTTTTCCTGGTAGAAAACTTAGTTGGATTAAAAGGTGCATTCCCCGACAAAACTCAATACATGAGCCAGATGCAAAAGGCACATCGACAGTTGATTGCAAATGCACGGGTTACCAAAATGTATCACGATTTAAAACTGCCTGGAAAAATTGGTATTGTACTAAACGTAAATCCTGGTGCTCCATGGAATGCAAAAAAGCCTGCTGATGTTGCTGCCGCAAAATTCCAGGACGTTTTAATTAATGGTCTTTTTTTAGACCCATTGTACAAAGGCAGGTATCCTAAAATGGCATTGGATTCTTTGAAAAAATACAATCCTTCTTTCAAGCCAAGTGCAGCAGATATGGCATTTATCGCCTCACAAAAACCAGATTTCTTAGGAATAAATTTTTATGCGCCTGCTGTTGTAAAAGGTGAAGATTCTCCGATGTCGCTTACGTGGCTTGATAACAACCCAGACTCCATTAAATCAAATGTTGGACCTGTTATGCCTGAGTACTTGTACAAGATATTAATGCGCTTAAAAAATGACTATGGAAAC
>JANPIA010000426.1:0-23166 GCA_031424735.1 Segetibacter sp. | reverse complement strand
GCCAAGGTTCGGGATTAATTTGTAGTCGCTCGGGGGGTGGTGTAATAACTGTTAGCGTTGGAAGAATCCTCAACAAACTGAAGGTTGTTTGCTTTTGCATAATCTACAATTTCCTGCTTTCTTATCTCCAGCAAGGGACGGTAAATTCCGTTAAAATGAACATCCATTCCGGCGAGTCCCTTCAGTCCTGTTCCCCTGAAAAAATTCATAACCACCGTTTCAATATTATCATCTGCATGGTGTGCAGTAACAATCCACTTTGCATCACCTTCGTGCAGCAATTGTCGAAACCATTGGTATCGCAGTTCTCTTGCGGCAACCTGTATAGATATTTTGTTAGCTTCCGCATAAGCCTCGGTATCAAATGAAGAAACAAAAAGTTCTTTGTTGTAACCGGCAGCCAACGCCTTTACAAACGCTTCATCGCGTTCACTTTCTGCTCCGCGAAGTTTAAAATTGCAATGTGCTATCATAAAGTTCACATTGGTTTTATGGCAAAGATCGCATAGCACAACACTATCCGCACCGCCACTAACCGCTACCAGCAACCCATCAGCAGTATGATGATCCTTCTTTAGCTGCTCGGCAAATTTTTCTAATAAATTCATATTTCTAAAGTAAACAAAAGCCGGACTTTACAAGGCCGGCTCTGATAATTTATACACTCGTCAACCATTCAACATTTCAATCATTCAACCATTCAACCTTTCCTCACTTCCTTCGCCCATGTATCCTTTAAAGAAACGGTTCGGTTAAAAACGATCCTCCCCGCTGAGGTATCCTCATCCAAACAAAAATATCCCTTGCGTAAAAACTGGTAACGTTCATCAAACCTGGCTTCACGCAAAGCTGGTTCTATATAAACATTGGAGATCACCTTTAAACTTTCCGTGTTAATATACTCTTTAAAATCGCCCTCTTCTTTATTGGGATCTTCCACTTTAAACAGGCGATCGTATAAACGAACTTCGGCGGTATAAGCATCCTTCACACTCACCCAATGAATGGTTCCTTTAACAGGTATGCCAGTGTTATCGCTTCCACTTTTGCTATCAGGAAAATATTCGCAGTGCACTTCTGAAACATTGCCCGCCCCATCTTTTACAAAGCCGGTACATTTTACAATGTATGCCGACTTTAGCCGAACCATTAATCCAACGCCAAGCCTGAAAAATTTTTTCGGCGGCACTTCCATAAAATCTTCACGCTCTATCCACAGCTCTTTCGAAAAAGGAATTTTCCGGGTGCCACCACCGCCTTCCGCTTCCGGGTTGTTTTCTCCTTCCAATTCCTCTGTTGCGTTTTCGGGGTAGTTGGTGATGATAAGTTTAATGGGATCGAGCACCGCCATTCGGCGCAATGCTGTTTTATTCAAATCTTCCCGAATGCAAAATTCAAGCAGGCTCAGGTCGATAATGTTCTCCCGTTTCTGAACGCCTATCTTATCGCAAAACACGCGAATACTTTCCGGTGTATAACCGCGCCGTCTATAACCCGCGATAGTAGGCATACGCGGATCGTTCCAGCCATCAACAATTTTTTCGTTTACAAGCTGTAATAGTTTGCGCTTGCTCATTACGGTATAATTCAAATTTAACCGGGCAAACTCGTATTGCCTGCTGGGGAAAATTTCAAGCTGCTCAATAAACCAGTTGTATAATTCGCGGTGCGGAATAAATTCAAGCGTGCATATAGAATGGGTGATGTGCTCTATGCTATCGCTTTGGCCATGCGCAAAATCATACATCGGGTAAATACACCATGCATCGCCGGTGCGGTGGTGATGCGCATGCTTTATGCGATACATCAATGGGTCGCGCATGTGCATGTTTGGATTGGCAAGATCAATTTTTGCTCTAAGTACTTTTGCACCGTCGGCAAACTCACCGTTCCTCATCCTGGCAAATAGGTCAAGGTTTTCTTCCACCGTTCTGTTACGGTAAGCATTACCGGTACCGGGTTGGGTTGGCGTACCTTTTTGTGTGGCTATCTCTTCAGCGGTACTGTCGTCAACATATGCACAACCTTTTTTTATGAGTATAACAGCTAATTCATACAACCTATCAAAGTAATCTGAAGCATACAGTTCTTCAGCCCATTCAAAGCCCAGCCATTTAATATCCGCTTTAATATTGTCTACATACTCGGTCTCTTCTGTAACCGGATTGGTATCGTCGAAACGAAGATTTGTTTTGCCGCCATACTTTGCTGCCAGTCCAAAATTCAAACAAATACTTTTGGAATGGCCAATGTGCAGGTAACCGTTTGGCTCCGGTGGAAACCTGGTTGTTATCGATGTATATTTTGAATTCTTTAGATCATCTTCCACGATCTCTTCAATAAAATTCAGGCTCTTTTCTTCGCTCATTGTTTATATTTCTCTGGCGGCAAATATAAGGCATTGTGTTGCGGGGGCAATTGTACAGCAGATTACCTTTTGTTGTAAGAGCGCTAATCAGCCAGGTCCTCAAATGCGGATTGCAGTTCATTATAGCTATGGTTATCCCTTGCTTTTTTCGCGGCAGCCATTCCTTTCTCATACCACTCCTTCGCAAGTTTATCTTCGCCTGATCTAACCAACAAAGCAGCCAGGTGGTAATAGGAGGCAACATAGTCAGCATCCCGGTTTAAAAGCGACTCAAAAGTTTTTCTTGCGTCAGCATCCTTACCAATCTTAATGTATTCGAGCGCCAATGCATGTTGCAAAAAATTATCGTCCGGGTTTGTTGTCAGAAATTGAAGTAATTGTTCTATCCTGTTCATCGGTTTAAAAAATTATTTGCTGCAAAAGGTTTTGAAATAAATTGCTGTTATATTTGCAATTAGTTGCATAAACAACTTTATAGTTGTCCCTATTATTTTCAAAAAGATTGCATTATGAAGATATTGATTTGTATCAGCAAAACGCCCGACACTACGGCGAAAATAGCCTTCAAAAACGGCAACACCCAATTTGAAGAAGCCGGTGTTCAGTGGATCATTAATCCGTACGACGAATGGTATGCACTGGTTCGTGCCATCGAGTTTAAAGAAAAAGATCCCACCACTATTTTACACCTGGTAACAGTGGGCGGAGCGGATGCCGACCCAATTATTCGTAAAGCGTTAGCCCTTGGCGGCGATGAAGCCATCCGCGTAAACGCCGGTGATACTCACGATAGCTTTTACATTGCATCGCAAATCGCGGAGGTAGCCAAGCAAGGTGCATACGACCTCATCCTTACCGGTAAAGAAACCATTGATTACAACGGCGCATCTATTGGTGGTATGGTTGCTGAACTGCTTGATCTTCCTTATATATCTGCCGCATCCAAAATGGATGTGGCGGGCACAACCGCCAAACTTACCCGCGAGATTGAAAGTGGCGACGAGGTGAACGAGGTGAACCTTCCGATAGTGGTGAGTTGCATGAAGGGAATGGCAGAAGCACGCATTCCTAATATGCGCGGCATTATGGCTGCACGAACGAAACCTTTGAAAGTGGTTGAACCTATCGCCGTGGATGCGCTAACCAACTATACAAGTTTCGAATTGCCACCTGCAAAGGCCGGTGTTAAATTGGTGAGCGCCGATAATGTAGCGGAGTTAATCCGTTTGCTACACGAAGAGGCAAAGGTGATATAAGGTGGAGGTTAGCGAAGGAGAAGGTTTTTGTTTCCAGCTTTTGTCCTCCAATCATCCTCGTTGCGTCGCACTCATGTACGGTTGCATCATTTTTCAACCATCTATATTTAAACATCCTATTACTCTGCATCACAAACCGGTTTCTCAAATCACGAATCACAAAATCAGCAATCCCAAAATTTCCTAAATATGGTTCTCATATTCGCCGACCAGGCAGATGGTCACCTGAAAAAATCATCTTTTGAAGCATTAACCTATGGAGCAAAGCTTGCAGAGCAACTGGGTACCACAGCAGAAGCTTTGGTATTCGGTACCGTTAGCGACGACCTTGCTTCGCTGGGTAAGTATGGGGTAAAAAAAGTGCACCACGTAAATAATGAAGTGCTGAACCGGGTAGATGCACAGGTATATACGAAAGCAATCGCCGAAGCAGTTGAATCAACCGGGGCAAAGGTTATTGTCTTCTCGCACAACCTTACCGCCCGTGCAGTGGCGCCCCGTTTATCTGCCCGTCTTAAAGCAGGTTTGGTTGCCGGTGCTATCGCTTTACCCGATACCAGCAAAGGGTTTGATGTAAAGAAGAATGTATTTAGTGGAAAAGCATTTGCGCACGTATCGCTCAATACCGATATCAAGATCATCTCTCTAAATCCGAATGCCTATAAAACGGTAGCAGGAGAAGGAACAGCTGAAGTAGTAACCATGAACCTCACCGTCGATATCCCTAAAGTAAAAGTTACCTCAACTGATAAAGTAACCGGCAATATTCCATTGAGCGAAGCAACCACCGTAGTAAGTGGTGGGCGTGGTTTGAAAGGACCGGAGAATTGGGGTATTGTAGAAGACCTTGCGAAAGCATTGGGTGCTGCCACTGCCTGCAGCCGCCCTGTAGCCGACAGTAACTGGCGTCCCCATCACGAACACGTGGGGCAAACTGGTGTAGCCATCGCACCAAACCTGTATATCGCGTTGGGAATATCTGGTGCCATTCAACACCTCGCTGGTGTAAACAGGAGCAAGGTAATTGTAGCGATCAATAAAGACCCCGAAGCGCCATTTTTTAAAGCAGCCGACTATGGTATTGTTGGCGATGTATTTGAGATCGTTCCGAAAATGACGGAGGAAATAAAGAAGATAAAAGGCGTTGTGTAGGAAGAATAATAAACTACTATTTCAACTAACGTCCCTGTGGCTAATAACAAACTTTGCGAAAATTAAACAGTTTGCCGCGGGTTTCCATTGCATTTAAGGGTTATATACGACCGCTTTCTTATTTCGTTGGATGATGATAAGCGCTAACCCACTCAATATTAAAAAAACTGCAATTATCTCAGCCTGCGTTGGATGAAATGAACCGAAATTATATGTAGTATTCACCCTAATCAATTCAACCAAAAATCGTTCTACACCATTTACAATTAGGTAGATGCCCGTTAAAATACCTGGTGTGCTGATCTTTTTACGAATGCTCCATAAAAAGGCGAACAGCAATAATGAGGCAACAATTTCGTACAGGGGCGTTGGGTAAACACCTTGTGGTAACTGGTTACAATACTGACCCACGCAACCAGGTATAGGAACCCCTTCTCCAATTACATTGTGCGGATAGGTGTACGACCATGCCCAATCCGGTAGCCAGCTAAATGGTTTTGCGCTGGTGCTTACAATTCCCCAATCACCATCACCGGCAATCTGGCAACCCATTCGTCCAACACCGTATGCTAACATCATTGCAGGCGCAAACGAATCTGCCGCATGCATAGGTTTAATATTATTTTTCCGGCAGTATTGCCAGATAGCAATAGTGGCACAAATCAATCCGCCGTAAAACGTAAGTCCACTAAATGATATAAGTGAACCCCATGGGTCCTTTACAAATTCATCCAGGTTTTCGAGATTATGAAAAATTTTAGCACCCAGAAATCCAAAGATGGCCGCGTAAATAACCATATCACCTACCCTGTCGTACGGCCAAACACGCACTACTCTAACTTCGGGCTTATCTAACTTCACTTTACTTTTTTCGTACCATTTTAAACCTGCAAACACTACCCCGATGAAGATACCGGCGAACCAGTTGCCTTGCCCGCTAAGTATGTATGACTGCGTATCCGCTAATGCATCCCGGTCTATAAATGCACCTATCAACTTGTAGCCAAGTATAAAACCCAAAACAAAATTCAATAACAATTCCGAAACGGAAGCAGGCTTGCCAACCGTTATCTTTTCTTCTTTATAAGTTAACAATCCCAACTTGCTCTTTCGCCTGAGTTCAGAGGTGAGTACCATTGCGCCAGCTATAAATGCAAGAGCAACAAAAAATCCAAACGAGTTTACAAGCTTTAATCCGGTCCACTCAACACCACAAAGATCTTTAAAAGCGTAGTATAAATTAGGATACATGTCTATTTATTTGCGGGTGTGCAATGTTAGTGAGAAAATGTGAAGTGAAGGAAGGGTGAAGCATAATTAGTTGAATGCTTAACCGGCTTTAAAAACACTTCATGTAGGAATAAAAGAAAACCTCCTGCTTAGAAAAGCGGGAGGTCATTTACTAACCCATCCATGACAAAGCTGAAAAGTCAGCACGGATGAAAACTTAAATTTCTTTATGAACAATGCTCATCAAATGCTGCAATCAGGTTGCTGGCAATTATTTGAGCTGGTCTTCCTTCAATTTGATGACGCTCGATAAAATGCACTAACTCACCATTCTTAAATAAAGCAATAGCTGGAGACGATGGAGGGTAAGGCATTAAATGTTCCCGAACTTTTTTTACCGCATCAGTATCAAAACCTGCAAATGCTGTTGTTAGGTTCTGGGGTTTTTTGTTTGCATTTGCAACTGCCATCAACACACCGGGGCGAGCTGAACCCGCACTGCAACCACATACACTATTTATCATTACTAAGGTTGTGCCTTCTTTATTTAAAGTCATTTCAACTTCATCTGAAGTTGTCAGATCCTCAAATCCATTGTCAGTCAACTCTGCCTTCATCGGTAACACTATTTCTGCTGGATACATCTTTTATTATTTTTTAAAAACGTTGTAACCCTACAAAAATAAGGTAAAAGATGCGTACCAATTTACCGAAAAACCTGAATTAATGTCCGATGAGAGAAATTTTTGTAGACATTATGGCGGTATCAATGTTTAAACAAGGACATTTTGTGGTATTTACGCTCAGGTTTTTGAGATGGTATTTAATTTGACCCAAGCATACCAAACATAAAAACAAAAAACTATGATACTTACAAGAAACTATCCCACAAGCAAAAACCTGAATAACATTTTTGATGAATTGTTCAGCTCGTTGCCTGCAACCTGGTCAAAAGATGTTCGTACCGAGAATGCGCCTGCAGTAAATATTCATGAGAATGCCGATGGTTACCATCTTGAATTGAATGCTCCTGGTAGAATTAAGGAAGATTTTGCGATCAATATTGAAAAGGGTTTGCTCACAATAAGCTTTGAAAAGAAAGAAGAAAAAGCTGACCATGAATACAAAACGATCCGAAGGGAATTCAGCTTCGGAAGTTTTAAACGTTCCTTCAACCTGGATGAAAAAATTAATGCAGATGCTATACAGGCTCGCTACGAAAATGGAGTTCTAAAATTACTACTTCCAAAAAAAGACGAAGTGAAGGTTAGTCCAAAGCAAATACAAATTCAATAAGCTGATTTTCAGCGTTCACAAGTGGACAGCTAACAATTGAATTAAAAAATTTTCATAAGAGTTGGTATTAGTAGGCCTGGTGTTTTTACACCGGGCTTTTTATTACATCAAATACCCGAACGCTATTTAAAAAAATGCTTCAACAAGAAAGTCTTGCAAATAACTGGCAACGCCAAAACACAAACCGATAGATACGATGGTCAGGCAAACAATAACCCACTTCTTTTGTCCACGAAAAAAATTTAGGTTCGTTATTGCCGTATACAGAACAATCACGGGAAGCTCGATAAATCGTGTTTCGAGGTGAGGAAAAATAAATTTAAACAAATGTATTATTGATAGCACCACAAACAGAAATGAGAATAGATAAAGCTGAAAAACTAAAATTTCACCATAATTAAATTGCGATTTTCTGAAGATGAGGTAGGTAATAAGGGCGAAAAATGGTAACAACAATATTTGAAATACTACCCAGTATTTGTTGAAGAAGAATGCCTCTTTTGTATCGCCCGAATTGAAATGTTTTATCAGTAATAAATTGATCCAATAAATTGCTAAAGCCGCGATGGTTGCACAAATAAAAAACATGGAGAAAGGCTTCTGGTATTTGGTTCTGTTTCCCTCAACGTATTCTCTTTGCATTTTACCGGGTGCGAAAAAGAGCTTTTTAAATGTATAAGGAAAGCCATGATCAAGATGTGTAAAGAAGTGAAACGCTTCCTGCAAAATTGATTGTAAACTTAACCGCTTTGTTGTAAAAGTTTGACCACACGAACTACAAAAATTGCCAACTCCATTAGCTTTACAATATTTGCATAGAGTTTGTGTCTCAAACATTTTCAAATGTAATATGCTTTGGTTTAAAACAACAGGTAGCTAATTTTTAAAAATACATTGACCTTTTTTTATGATTTTAAGACTTTTATCGCTGACGATGGGGCTGATCAGCCTGCTTTCAGCAACATCGGCGCAAGTTCCGCGGGAAAACACTTTGTTATGGGAGGTTACGGGCAAGGGCATCAGGCAGCCATCGTACCTTTTTGGCACCATGCACATTATGTGCCCGGAAGATGTGATTATTCCTGAAACTGTAAAAAAGAAATTCGGTAAGACAAGGCAATTGTACCTGGAAATAAAACTAGATGATCCTAACATGATGATGGAAATGCTGGCGGGTATGATAATGAAAAACGACAGTACCATAGACCAATTGATGGACGAAAAAACTTACGACAGTATTGGCAGAATTTTTCAAAGCAGAACAGGCTTTCCCCTGGGTACAATGAAAAAAAGCAAACCGATTATGCTAATGTCGCTGATCTATCCTTCGCTTATGAACTGTCAGCCACAAAGCTGGGAGCAGTTGTTTCAGGAAATGGCTGCAACACAGAAGATGGAACTGAAGGGACTCGAAAAATTAGCTGACCAGGTAAAAGTTTTTGAAACCATACCCTATCAACTACAAGCCGATATGTTGGTGAAAACATTGTTGAAACCAGACAGTTCAAAACAAGTGTTGGACAAAATGATTGAAGTGTACCGGTTGAAAAACATCAATGCCATGTATGAAATGACCACCAGCGATAAAGATTTTGGCGACTATGAAGAAACTCTACTCACCACCAGGAATAAAAAGTGGATCCCGGTTATAATGGTGCAAACTAAAAAGATGCCTACGTTTTTTGCTTTTGGCGCGGGGCACATGGGTGGACCAAACGGGGTAGTTGCCTTGCTTCGAGAAAAAGGCATAGTAGTTAAGCCGGTATTTTACAAATAACAGGAGATACTATTACTTATATGGAAGTAGTGGTTGGAGTTTTAGCTAATAATTTCTCTACCAATCAAATTTATCATCCCGGAAAAACGCGTTCTTCTTTTTCATATTCCCTTTTGATGCCTTCTATTAAATCACGTTTTAATATGGTTGTTGATTTTGCATGAATGGCTGCAAGTGCGGCATAATGAATAACGCTAAGTATAGCCGCTCCACTTAATTCGTACTTCGACGAAATGAATTGGAGATCGATACCGGCCTCATATTTTGCATTGGCTGGCAGAGCGCTTTTCCACAACTCGCAACGCTCGGCTTGTGTAGGCATGGCAAACTGTATAATAGCACTAAAGCGCCGCATAAAAGCCGTATCAATATTGGTTTTGTAGTTAGATGCCAGGATGATCAACCCTGGGAAATCTTCTACCCGTTGCAACAAGTACGATACTTCCTGGTTGGCATATTTGTCGTGCGCATTCTGTACGTTGGAGCGTTTACCAAACAATGCATCAGCTTCATCAAAAAATAGAATCCAGTTTTTGTTTTCTGCTTTTGAAAACACTTTTTCAAGGTTCTTTTCGGTTTCACCTATGTACTTTGAAACTACCTGCGAAAGGTCGATCCGGTAAACATCTTTATTAAATTCCTTCCCAAGTAATGATGCCGTCAAGGTTTTGCCGGTACCGGGCGGACCAAAAAACAAGGCGCGGTATCCGGGTTTTATTTTGCGACCCATCCCCCACCCTTTCAACAATGTATCGTTATGGTTAAGCCACATTTTTATGTCGGCAATTTGCTGCGAAGTTTTGCTGCTCAACACCAGGTCGCTCCACTCCATTTTTGTTTGAACAAGTTTTGCCGGAAACGCAGGACTAAATGTTTGAACGAATTTCTTATCGAATAAAATTTTACTAAGCACTTCATCCGATAACACCAAACGTCCGCTCATATATGGCTCACCCTCCCTCACAAAATCAATTGAAACCAAGTGATGTTTTAAAAGATTTCCACTGGGCTGTAATAAATTTTGCACCTGCAAGCGTTTTGCAAGATCGTTGCCGGCAATAATAAACTGCGCCGTTTCGCCAGTAGGTATTGTAGAGCGATGGTTCGTTCCTCTTACTCCACCCATTTCAGCAAAATCGCCACCTTGCGGAAGATATTGGTGTATCAATCCATCTAAAAAATTGGGTTGTACATGCGGTACAAGGGCGAGCAATAAAATGATATACTCATCAGTAGTTAGAGTTTGACCGCTAACAAACTCATCTAACAACGGATCATTTGTTGAAATGGTTGCTGGTGAACTTGAATCTGTATTTAATGGAGCGATATTGAAATGTTGTTGCAGGCGCTGCGTTACAGCATCTCGTAAAAAGTTAAGGGATCGTTGTATGTTTTGTGGCGAAGAGTGCATCTTTACAAATATCTGTTTTGATGAAATGATAATTTTGAACCACGAATGCAGGAAGTCTGGGAGGATAACACCGTATGAGCAAATTGAAAAATTTCTGCGCCACCTCCGATTCTACCTTTCTCTGCCGTAAAAACACCTAATTGTATCATGCCCAATCTACCCATAGCATACCAGGCATCCAGTTATTCTTAATCATACTGAAACCCCATGGCAACGACGACAGCACAAGATCGTAGGACCTTTGTTCAACCAGCAAATGCCAGTCGTTATTTTTCCGGGTAAGTTTACCGTTGCGTTGCAAAAAACTGCTTCGCAAACCTTCGGTTGTCTGGTTTACCTGAACATTGTTTCTCACCCATAAACCGATCACCTGGTTTAACAGGTTTTCCATTTCGGCTATATTGCCTGGCGTGTATAGCACCTGCTTCAAAACTGGTTGATTTACATCAACCCCGCAAATAATTTTATTCAAAATCAGCAGGTGCTCTTCTGCTTCGGCTTCACCTGTTGTTAAATAATGGGTGGCCAGTACGGCTTTCATTTGTGCATCTTCATTTATAAAAATGCCATGCTCATCTAAAATGCCCATGCTGGCAAATAACCGTGCCAGAAACGGATGGAGCAAGACAAGGCCGGCGTTGGCAACAAATAATTCATCGTTGCTTTCAGGTTGGCATTCATTCTTGCTTTTTTCAAAATCTTTTTGTGTTTCACCAGTTAGGCTACCTGCTTCAGTGGTTGCCTGCGCCAACCCGGTAAAAAACAAATTCGCTGTATGTTTTTTCCTTGTTTGTTGATGATTATGTTTTGTGAATATTGTGATCACCTCGCCCACCATCTTTCTGTTATTGGAAGTTACACGGGTAATCATCTCCAAAAAGCCGCGAATATATTCCCGCCCAAACGCTTGTACAGTTTGTTGCGCCAGCCAATTAAACACGGGCAGGTATAAAATGTTTCTTACTTTTTGCCTATCAATATTATGGGAAAAAAGCTGCTGATATACCATTTCTTTTGCCAGCAAAACATCGCGCCAAAACAAGCGTTCTTCCTCGCGCAACAAAACTAATATTAACTTTTCCAGTGTGGCATCATCGCACTGGTAAACCAGCCTAAGCCGCGAAGACAATGAACTTGCCCGGATAAAATCATGGAAAGAATTAAATGATGAGAATGGAGCACTTAACCATTTGTTGAGTTCCTCCATTACCCGGATATCTCCATTTACATACCAGGGCAGGTTTCCTGTTTGCAGGAAGTAAAAAAATATTTCAGCGATTTGTTGAGAAGTTCCGGAAGGCAAACTTTTGTCGTAAACAAATGTCTCTGACACTTTTCGCGCATCAGCACTTACAATTACGGGTGAAGCTTTTGTTTGCGATAAAACAGTTGTGACTTCTGCCAGGCAACGTTGCAGCAAATCCTCTTCCCAATTTTTAGCGGCGATGTTGCCTAAATCAATGCTTACTTCCTCCAGTCGTACCAGTTCGTTCTCCTTACTACATTCATCAAATAACTTTTCGAGCGCCGGTAATATTTTGTCGTGGTATATTTCACCAAGGCGTCTTCTGAAAACAAATGCATCGGTGCAGTTTTGCATCTCCACTTCAAGAACTTGTTTTTGTATGATGTGTTGATTGCCCAATTGTTTACGATGGCGTTACATTATCAAACTCACCTTTGTTTACATGGTTACGAAAGATCGCTTCTGTAAGTACATATTCCTTTGTATCCTGGCAATTAACACCTGTTTGATTTTTAAAACTTACAGTGCAGAAAATGGTAAGTTGCGTGCCAGCATTTACGCCTAACTGCAACAAGTTAATCGTTACCTGTTTTCCCTCAAAGTCGAAGCTGGCCCCGGTTACAGAGGTGATCCTCCAACGGTAGTCGTCAGCCCCATCTTGTTTTGCTTTAAGTATTAATGTTGGCGGAACTACCGTGATCCGCACATTGCTCACCACAACATTCATGGTAAAATCTGCAGCCGGTACTATAATGGTTAGGTTAACATTAATGTCATTATACGTAAGTGTATAGTCGGTTGTTTTTCCAATGTCCTGGTTGGAAGGGATGAAGAAGAGTTTGCCTGTGGAGTTTTTCTCCATCTGCAGGTTGTTGCTATTTATAATCGTCCCAATATCTTCTACCGCTGGTTCGGTTACAAATACTTTCGGCGTCTTGTCTTTCGAGCAAAAAACTTTTCCATCTAAACTAAACACCGCTGGTTTTGGTTGCGAAACAACTACTTCATGCATTACAATTGCCTGGCAAGGTTCGTCGGTGGCAGTAAGGGTTACTTTAAAGGATCCCTGGTTGTCACCCACCGCATAGGTATGTAAAGGGCTTTGTTCTTTTGATAAAGGTGAACCGTCGCCAAAGTCCCAAATCACTTCACGGTTTTGTGTATTCACCGGGATGAACCTGCGCGAAAAACCATCGGTTGCAACAGGCTCCGTTTTAAAGTCAATTTCAAAAGCCGCCACTACTTTTATATTCACACTTGCACCTTTATAGCTAAGTTGATAATCGGTGGTTTGTTGTATTCCCTGGTTAAGTGGTACAAAAAATATATTGCCCACTTCATCCTTCTGCAGCTTTAAACCATTGGGGTTTGCAATATCGCTAATGTTGGCTATTGCGGGGTCTGCCGCAAATACTTTTGTATCATCATCGTTTGAACAAAATATAGAAGGCGAGATAGAGAAAGTTTGCGGTTTACTGATGGTAACAACCTGTTCTTTCTTTATAATGCAAGGTCCGTCGGTAACAGTAAGCGTTACGGTGAATACCTGGGTTGCATCTGATACAACATATTTATGTACGGGTGATTGCTCTGTAGATGCTGCGGTTCCATCTCCAAAATTCCAAGAAACAATTTTACCGTTTGTACCAGATGGAATGAAATGGAATGAGAATGGATCGCTTGCAGGCTGCTCAAATTTAAAATCAACTTCAAATGCCGCGGTAATTTTTACATCGACACTTGCAGTGCGGTTATCGGGTAACGTATAGGTTATCTTGATAATGCCTGCAGTAACACCTTTGGGTCTGAACTCAAACTTTTCTGCATCCACGCCACCTGCTGAAGCGCTCAACGTTCCGCCTTGCGGGCTTACGGTTATTTTATAAACCCCTTCATCATTGTTACAGAAATCGGTTTTATCTAATTTAATCGATAACGCTTCTGCCTGCTGCTTTGGCAAAATATAGGCAATGGGCGGACAATCGGAACAACACAAATAAGGCAGGTAAAAATCTGCAACCACCGATCTATCCTGAATTACGAATTGCCCGCGAACCGTGGCTGCCGCAAAATTTTGAAGCGTTAATTGTTTTAAAGTATTTGCCTGTGCAGCTGTCAATTTCAGGTCGTTCGATTCAAAAAGCTTTAATAGCTTAGCCATGTTGTCGCCAGTAATTGCCGATGTTTCAGCAAGCGCTTTTGTGGTGGCACCGGCTACCGTATTACCCGTTGCCGTTGCAGCTACATCCGTAAGTGCGGCAATGGTATTGGATGTTGCTGTAACATTTACTGCGGGCTTTTCGTGGTATACAATTATGAATGTACCGCCCCGTGGCACACCGGCTTTATGATCGATGCCCGGGTTTGTTTTTAAGAACTCTGACAGCAAATTTTGCTTCTGTATCTTCTCTACCCGCTTTGTATATTCATCGGTGATGGCTTTCAGTTTTTCATCTATACAACTACTTACAATGGCTTCTAGGGTGCCGTATAAGAAAGGGCTGATACGCCGGTTTTGAGCATCGGCACTTAACAAAGCCGTCATAAAATCAGTGAAGTAACTGATCACCTGGTCGTAAATCCTATTAAAGTTTGCATAGTTAAAATTGTAAATGTTGGACGAGCCGGTAATGGTTTGCATAAGCGATTCTGTTATATCGATCATATGCATTAAAGCCGCCCGTGAACCGGTAGAAGTGTTGAGATCGATTTTAGCAGGCCTCGGAAAAAACCGGTTGGTCGCTTTCAGGTAATCGTTGCCGAGTGTTCCATCTTTTACAGGGCAATAGGTTTTCAGGAAATCGCCTTTGCGGGCAAAACGAAAATTTTGAACAAAGGTGGTCTGTACTAAATTTCTCCTGTCGACAATATCAGTTAGTGCCAGCGTGTGTGTTGTACCATATAGTTCAATAAAATTGAACGTGTTTGCACCACCGGTATTTACCAGTTGAAACGTTGTTGGAATTTTTGCAGCAAGGCAAACCGGCTCATGCATTTTGCACGCAAGCTCCGCTTTTAATATAGCGAACTGCATTTCAAGGTCTTCAAAATGGCAATCGTATTTTATGGCTGTATCGCTTGCATCGGAACCTGCTTTTAAAGCGATCACATCAAAAGGCAGGCGGTTGCTGTTGCGGTTGCTTAATATGGTGTTTAATACCTGTGTATACTCCAGCCCTATGTGCCCTTCTATCCTGTAAAAATTATAGGGCTCTATGCTGTATTGCAGTGGGTTTAATACCGTGTCGGGCGGCGCAATACTGTACTTGTCTGCATTGTACGAAAGGTTGGTGTTTGATTTGCCTTTTTTTGTTTTAACAGCGTTCCATGAGCGGGCAACGTTGTTGATGTTGTAATAGTATGGAATAGATCGAACGGATAAGGGTGCACTACTCCACTTGGATGGAGTAATACGGATGGGCACACCCACCCGCTGGTTAAACTGCGTGATGAAAAGATTTTTTACCAGGTTCACCATCCTCTCGAACAGCAATTGAACTTCGTTCAGCAAGTCTGCCTGGTTGTTGAATAATGGCGATGAAATAAAATACTGCCGGTAAGGTGTACGGATAAAATCTTTGGTATCCACTGCTGCTTCACCTAACATTAGGTGCATCGGAATCTGATCTTCATCGGGGCAACATTCGGTTATTACTTCAAAGCTGCTTTCTTTAAACTCCTGGTAGGCTTTAATCAGGTCATCAATAAAGTCGTAATAATATTGGATATAAACGGGCATTGATTTTTTTACAAACTCCAGTTTCGATTTCAATTCTGCCTGCAGGTTTTTAAAAGGGTTGGCGCTGCTGTAATCGGGCAATATGGGTTTGAAAATGGAGTAACATTGCGAATAAACATCGGCCACATTTTGCAATGTTGCATCATCCAGGCATTTAATATAAGCATTGTATATATCGTAGGCATCTGCCAACGGCGATGCCTTCACATCAAACCTTTTTAAGCCCACTTCTTTTAAACCGAGGCGTTCAATATAGCTGTCGCTCAAACTATCGTCGCCACTTAATTTTTTTTGCTTCGCGATGATCTCTTCCATATCCGTTCTGCCGATCAATAGCGGGCGCACCGTTAAATTCATCTGCCTGCCCTTCTCATTACAATCCTGTGTATCGCAATTTTTCAGATCCACTTCGTTTGCCTCCAGAAAAAGTACCACCACCTTATCTTTTATAAAGGCAGGTACAACCGGTTGTTTTACGCCTTCAATCGCTTTGGCTTCGTCGTTGGTGAGTAAGCGCCAAAGGTCGTATTGTTTTGAAGTGGACTCTTTTATAAAGGGCTTGTAGAGCGGGTCGGACGGCAAAGTGTACGAAATATATTGTGTAAGCACGCTGTCGTTGTAAACAATAAGGTAACCCTTGGAGGTAACACCGCAGCCTTTACTGATATTGATAGATGCCGGCTGGCTGTCTACCTCCAGTCCGCAAACAATGCCAATGCCTATTAGCTTATTGCGGGTTAAACGCTCCTGTGTATCCAGGTAGTCAAACATCTCGTTCAGGTGGTCGTTCGTCAACACCTGGTCGGGCTCAAAAATGATGTAGGCGTTTGTGGGGCTCATGACTTTTTATTTTTGATAGTTCCCAATATTGTTTTACCCAACATAACCGGGTTTGTATTTACACTTTCATCGCAATCGTGCAGGGTTGCTTCCGGGTAAACAGTGTGCAATTGCTTTAATAAAACAACCAGTTCATCATTTGCTTTTTTAAGCCTGGTTGCATTTTGGCTGCTCTTAACATGCGTATAAACTGCTAATGCTTCTACCCAGTTTTTATAACATACTTCAAGTTGTCGCATCTGGGTGTTATTGATCCAGCACACTTTCAACATTACATGCGCAGGCGCTTCGGTGCGTATCATGTTTTCGAAATACGAGCGGAAATAAACATTGTCGAATGAAGCTGGCCAATACGGCAGGAAAACGGAAGCCCGATAGGTGTAGGGATCCTCTTCACCACAAAACTCACATTCTTGATCCAGGCAAACCTGCATCAATTCATACTGGTCTGTACGGGGGCGTAATAGCAAATGTTCTATCAGCAACATGCCTTCCGCGTCAGGACAGTCTTCCGAAAATTCTTTGGCAAATTGCTTTATGATCTTATCCGCATCGGGCTTGGTTGCATAATCAAGTTCACTCACAGCAATCACCTTGTTACCACTTCCAATGATCTCTATCTTATGCGTGGTTCCGTCGTACAGGTAGTTGGCTTTATCGGCTAATAATTCTGCCAGTTCTGTAATGATCTTTTTTAAATCCTCTTCATTTTCAATCTTGCCTTTTTGTACCAGCTTGTCGCCGTATTTGTTTTGGAGAATGAACTGGTAAAATGTTTTTTGCAATACAGTGCTGTCTACTGCAACTACATCTTCCTGCACCGTTTTAATTTCAATATTTTTTATACACGATAAAAAACGGCGGTAATAGTTTTTGATTCCGCCAAGCAACGATGCTCTCTTTTCCAATCCTGAAACATTATCGGTGTCCCACAGTCTGGAAACGTCAATATTATTTGCAACGTCTAAAGGATAATAATTAAACGCAGTTCCTCTTGCATAGCTCAGCACCGGGTATTCATTTAAAAAATTGATTTTATTGCTGATGATCTTCTCCGCATTGATGGCATTGGCAGAACGGTCTTTGTAATTCATGCTGTACATCATCAAAACATATTCATTAAAACTTTCAGCAAAACGACCCAACAAATGATCGAGGAACCGGTTCCTTCTTTCTTCAAACAAAGCGCTGGGTTCCACCAGTTGCTTCCAGGCTTTGTTAGTGGATGCAAGTGTTGAATCCTGTGTAAGCAATGTTTGGTGTAGTAATGCCTTGCTGGGCGGAAAAGCAGGATCAGCGCTTATTTGCTTGTACAGCGTCATTATGTCGGGTATGGTATGGAGGAACTGCGAATAGTAAGTTTGCTTAATATCCCCCAACCCCAACAACGATTTAGCGTTGGATAATTGTGAAAAGAAATCAGCCAATAACTGATCGAACAATAAAAGATACCCCTTCAATTGTTTTGCCTGCCCTTTGCGCAGTGGTGTGGCAGTAAGTGGCAGTCCAGCCTTACCAACACCATAAGTTTGTGGCAGGTCGTTTTGAACCGAATAATACTCATCCAGTTGTTTGAACGAGCCTAATGGTATAGGCAGATCGTCCTGCTGGCCGGATAGCTTTGGGCGCTCCCTGCCTGCACGCATCAGTTTTAACGAGTCTCTTATTTCTGCATACGAAGCAAGGAAAGGAAAATTGTTTTTATAAAAAATAACCTTCGACCGGTTGATTGAAAGTACAGGCTTGTGTTTGGGATTGATGTGCATACACCACTTTAACCCAACCTGCCCCGGCACTGCGTTTCCATTTTCATCATACTTTGTCAGCATCATATTACGCACCGCTAAAACTCCGGGCACATCCATCAATAAATTGATGATGTCTGAAGTATGTATCACCTCCTGCAGTTGAGTAGCGTCCATTTCTGCAGTATCAATAAAGCCATGGTTCAATCGTGGTCCCTGGAAAATTTCATCTACAGGTGTTCCCTTCGTCATCAGCTCTTTTAACAGGTAAAAATTGATGGATGGGTTCAGGTAATTTTCAATAAGATAAAATACTTCGGCTTGTACTTTCTCCATATCTGTATCGGGGCGCACATCTATGTCACAGCAAATAGCAACTTCTTCATCACGCACCAGTTCAATGGTTAAAAAATCTTCGCACAAGTTGCGGCTTCCGTGCAAGGTCTTTTTTGCTTCCAGCGATACTTGTTTTATTTTTTCGAGCTTTTTGCCATACTGGTAAAACACCTGGCTGGCAAACATAAAAGGCGCATTAAAGAAGTCTTGCAAGTCGGCTTGCTCAATGGTTTTACCTTTTGGCTTTATGTTTATGGTGATGATGAAAGTAAAGGGTACCGAACCATCATCTATGGTTACAGTACATAACCATTTACCATCTTTTTGGGTGACCTGCGCCTTGGTAATATGGCTTGCATCGGAAGCTGTGTTAACAAAGGCGGCATCCGCATCTTTTGCAACAGGCAGTTCCATGGTAAAGCTTATTTCGCCTGCTTTAAACTTTGGCGCCGGACCAGTAGATACGGGATTAAATATTTCGATATCCCCTTTGTTCAAATCACCAAACTGGTCATCATTATCCAGGTCGAGCAACACACGGTAAAGCCCGGAAATAAATAAGGGGTGATCCGTTTTTTTTACGGTGAGCATATCCTTTTTGCAGTCGGCAAAAAGCGGCACCTCATTTATGGCAACTTCACTCCCGTTTGTAAAAATATCGCGGTCGCCTGCATACAGCCATGCGTTGTGAACGCCAACGATATCGCACAAAAGTTTGCGGTAATCGTTAATGGTTAGGGCGCTGCAGGTTAAAATATTTCGTGCGGTAAAAAAAGGTTGTTTGGTAGAGACGGTACCGTCCTGTTCAGGAAGCAGGTCTTTGATATCTATGTTGGTACGGTATCCTAATTCGGTAATGGCATAACACAAGGCTTCCAGTATGGTTATTCCGGGATCGTGTGCATTATAATCGGTCCACAGATCGCTGCCTAAATTTTCAATGTATTCAAGCCCCGCCTTGCGCAGCAAAACATAGTCCTCACCTTCAGTCAGCGTTCTTGTTTTTGGTATGATATTTACATCTTCCATTAGCAGTCACAGGGTTTGTCGCCGGTTATTTTGTGCCGGGTGTTAGTGATCTCATCATAATAAGAAACCAGTATAGAAATGCCCGTAGTAGTAATTGCTTCTTCCACGTCATAATGCTGTTGCTGATCACCAGTACCCCGGTCGATAAAATGATGCATCTTATAGCAGGTAACATAATCCACATAGGAGCGTTCCTCAATAAAATTCAATACTACCGATTTGGAAATTTTACCACCGAACTCAATCTCCTTTTCGTTGGCGAATGCCCACGGGCAAAGGAATCGTTCAATATCCAGGCTCAGTTGGTTTACATAGAAGGTTACATCCAGCGGGGAAACAATCACTACATTAAACTCAAACTGCACTTCTTCAAATTTTGGATTGAGTACGTGCAACTTTACAAAAGGCGAAACCAGCTTTAACAGGTAATCGCGGATGTTGGTGAGCAAGCCAACACTTGTATAAGGCTTTAAAGCATTTTTATAGCTATGGTTGCGCAGGTCGGGAATGGTTACTACGGTTACCTGCCCCGGTATGGTTTCGCTGTATTTTGTAACGCCTGTTACTTTTGTTGGGATAAGTCCAGTATGATTGATACACTTAGCCTTGTAAACAAATGGAAATTTTTCAAGAACCAGGCGCTCGTAATCCCATGCACTTATTGCCCTTTGTTTATGGCGCAAACGCTCACTTACCCTTGTATAAAACTGCTCGCTCTTTTCTGCAACCCTGCCACCAAACGACTCATAGGGTTGCGATATTTTTTTAACGGCTGCATCGGCAACCAATAATTTACTAATGGTATTGGCTGGTAAAATTTGTTTGAAATAAAGTTTATTCAAATCATCCTGCACCAGGGTTACTTTCAGCGCCTGTGCCTTTACGGAAATGAGTTTGCAAACGGCATCACTATCGGTTTTTACGGCTGCCTTTATCCACGAAAGTGAAGTATCAAATAAACTATTTCCTGTAATGATGTCTTCTTTAAAAACAAAAGTTACAATACCCGATTGCGTGAGGTTGTTAGTCGTATCTATTACATCCGATTTTGAAAATCTCTTCCAGTTGTTGGCAGACAAATAGGACCATTCAACCAGGTTTTCCGGCTTTAGGGGATTGGATGTACCATCACTTACCTGGAACAAAATCTTTAAGGTAGTTGACGGAAGAACGTTCTCCAAGCCAACGTACAATTCACCCTCGTTTTCATAATCGGGCAACGCAGTTACACTGGTTTGCAGTTTATTATTAATTGCCGCATAACCAAATGGAGTTACATGATAAAAGGCACCTTCACCTGCCAACGTTGCAGCAGTTGATTGTAACTGTATTTCCGTAGCAGCTTTATAACTAACCGAGAAGCTTTTAATGCTTGGTGTGTAAGGCTCCTTAGGTACGGAGCCGCCGGGTACCACGCTCATAGAAGTAACACCGCCGCCCTCATCGGTAACGGTAACTTTTACATTCATGGCAGCATTTCGCACTGCTTCCGGGTAAGCTGTATGTCCAAAATCGGGGTGGTTTAATTCCAGCTTTACAAAACCATCTACCGAAGTATTTGCGTACGCAATGTTCTTATCATAGGTTTTTTCGCCGGGATGAATGTTTACGGTGGATACTGCAATTACGTTGTGCTCTACATCGGTAGCCGATAACTTCCCGGCATATTTCACCTCGGGTCTTGTCCAGTCGTAAATGTCTTTATACAAGGTATCTTCAATAAACATTCCTTTACGCACATCCAAATTGCGCCATTGGCCTTTTTGTAATACCGAAGTTTTTACGGTATGAAACTTTCGCTTCATATCTATATAGTTAAGTGTTCTCTCGTATTCATGCAAAGCCTCGTCCATTTGGTCAACAAGGCTATCGGGTACATCGTCCCAATCAATTACCAGGTTAAGGTGGGTTAGTTTTTTTTGAAAAATTTCCTTACTGCCTATTATAAACGATGAGCCCACTTTGGGTTGTGAGCCAAATGGCTTAAACGGCTTGGCGGGATCCAGTGCGCCTTCATCGTTCTGAACAATGAGGTCCTTTGCCCCTTCAACCGAAACTTCCAAACCAATTTTTTGTAGTGATAGTGATTTCAATTGCGCGTATGGGTTCACTTCATTTTTAATGTTCTGCAAATAAAATCGCACAACTGGCAGATCGGTTAGGTAAGTTTCTTTATGAATCTTGGCTGTGTAACCAACAATGGCTGGTGCATCACCTTCCAGCTCTATCTCAAATGCAATTGTTTTAGCTGCAGCACTTATATCAACCTTATACGTTGCCACATCGTACCAACCTTTTTTACCAGTTAATTGTATGGTGAAAGCATTGGCAAGGTCTGGTGCAGTAAGGGTAAGACTATCAGCAAAAAACAATTTCACGGTAATCGAACGGTCACCTTCGTTAAGGTAGAGGTAATGCGATGCGATCATAAAACCGAACGTTGCTTCCTTCATCTTTGCAACGTCTCCAAAGGAAAACCATTCACCACTTGCGCTCGTCAGTTTCGCACCCTGACCATCTTCGGAGTTGGCAACGGGAGATGCATAAACCGTTTCAAAGTTCTTTCCTTTATAACTGCTCAGTTGCACATAGACTGATTGCAGAGCTTTTACAGAAGCACGGTTGATCACTGTTTCTTCATTGGCTGCATAACTTATTTCTTTTCCATCTACATCTTTGCCACCCTTGAATAAAGTGCCTTGCTTTAAAAGGTGTTGCGCAATCCCTTTTTGTAATTCAACCACTATATGTGCACTATCCGGTTCCGCTTTTTTTGTTTGGAGGCGAAGAACATCTTTATAATGAAAGTCAAGATGGCGACCTGTAAATTGGTTTAGCTGACCCTGCGCTTTTTTAAATAGGTGCAGGAACGAAATGAACAAGGCATAGTGCGGGGTATGCGATGAAAAATTGGTAAGTGTTTGCTCAAGGAAAAAGGCAGACTGGCTTACAAAACTGGAAAGAGATTTAAAGAAGGTATCGAGCTGCGCATTAAAAAGGTTGTGTGTTATAATGTGGTAGATGGAGTTACTCACATTAACAGGATCGGGTACGCTTAACGCAATCGGTGGAAACACTACCGGCGATTTCCACACTGGGCTGATTGCGTTGATGGAAAAATTTTGCGAAAGGGTGATAGCAAGTGGCACATCGCCGGCTATAAAAGTGGACGAATTGTCGATGTAATTTGCTGTTATGAAATCGTTGTAATAATTTATCAATCTTTGTAAAGGCTCCTGTAATCGGGCTTGTATGCTGCTTGAATAGTATTCCTTAAACTCAAGCTCAGCGGGTATTTGGCGAAAATAACCATCCAGTTCAATGATGACGGAAAAGATAAAATCGAAAACGCTTTTGAAATATTTTTTCCGTTCGTTCTCCGTGCCTGCCGCATTAATATTGTTGTAGATGATTCTTACATAGTCTGCGTAACCTTCCACATCAGTTTTGGCAATACCCGCCAGCGTTACCGAAACATCCATCGACATAAGCGGCTGCCAATCGCCATCCGCTACATTTAGTTCGTTATAGTTAGTGATGTATGCGGCATACCTTTTTGCAAACAATAACAGGTCAGCATAATCGCGTTCATCCACCGGTGCAGATGCAGGCAACAAGGCGTTCATTACCCTTTGCAATTGGCTGCTGCCTGAGCGGCTTACAGAAGTAGTATCGGTGCAGTTTTTTGGCATTTATGGTTGTACCTGGTTTCCTTCGTTTTTATAAAACGGGTAAACAAAA
>JANPIA010000425.1:0-6385 GCA_031424735.1 Segetibacter sp. | reverse complement strand
CTTAAAAGTGGAAATGAAAAAGACTGCTGAATATAAAATTCCGGAGGAGTTCGAAGTTGTTCTAAATGATATGCCTGAATTAAAAGCTGCGTTCCAATCTTTAACACCAGGGCGACAGAGAGGTTACCTGCTTTATTTTTCCGCACCAAAACAGGTAAAAACAAAAGAAGCAAGAATTGAAAAATATCTCGATAAAATATTGAATAGAAAAGGGCTGGATGATTAATTATGATGTGTGTACCGTCAACCCTTAATCCTTACCAGGCAAGTTAATTTTCGTTTCCCCGATGGTGCCGTAGGCTTCTTTCAATCCACCTAAATCAATTCTAATTTCATCTAGCATAACCCCAGGGTCAACAGTATAAATCTTCAGGGTGTGTTTACCAAAATATAGATAGGGCATTTCAATTTTACGTTCCGCCCTGTTTCGCAAAACATTTTGTTTCCATTCTTCGCTTCTACCAGTGGTTTTTATATCCACCATTTTTATTGGGCCATCGTCAATTGATATTGCATAGCGTACCCGGTATTTATTATTGACAGGATGACTTGGCAAGGCAAACAAGTTAACAACAGGCTTCGCTGAGGTAAACGAATAAAAATCATATTCCACATAAGAACAAAAATGTTTGATAGAATCTTCAGTTACTCCCGATCTTGTATTTGGCCTAACTAGTAATGCCTCCAGCACATTTCCGGTATACCCTAAGCCATTAATCGTTTTCCATTGGCAGGGAGACTTATTTGTTTGCCGGCTAAAATTACTTGCGTGGATGGAAACAAAACCATTTTGTTCGATGAAAACATTGTATTCAATCCGGGGAAAATTTTTAACCGGCACCCTCATAACCCTCTTTTTATTGCCGGCTGTAAAAGTCAGGTTACCTGATAAACTCTCTTTTTGGGGGACACTGCTCCAATCAACAGACACCCAGATACGCTGTTGATTGTTGCCTGCGTCCCCGCTAAGCATTCCGTGGGTTTTGGAAAGGCGAATCCATTTTTGAGAAGCATGTATCTTCCATTGCAATGGTTCACTCTTCTGCAGGTAGATGTCAATGAAATATTGCTGCTTGTTCAAATTGTCAAACAACGGTAGCGACAGAGAACCGTTAGCAATCAGCAACGAAGAGTCTCTTGTTACATATCCCTCCGGTGCAATATCCCAAACGTTGTCGTTAGTGTTCTTAATATCGGGCAGAACGGGTTCCCGGTAAACAGCCAGGTTTCTGGGGTTCATCAACATCATATGCTTCCATTTTCCACCAGCCAGTTGGGTATTGAAAAATGCTGTTTCTTTTACAATGCTATCGTAAGCTGCTTTTGATAATTTTGCATGATCATGAGCACTTAGCCTGTTTTGTTTTCCATAGAAATAAGCTTTATCCCGATGTAAAAATTTTTTATTCATCCATGCTGCGCATGTAACCGGGTAATAAACCAATTGATAAAATGCTTCTGCATTTTTTCCTGTTATTTGCCAGCGTAATTTTTTAACTGCAGCTTCTAATAAGTTGTACCTATCCAATCGTTTTTGGGCTTCATCTCCATAATAAAAATGATTGAAGTCGGTATAGGTTGTTTTGGTTTCGGGTTCAGTTTGGCTCCAACCCATAAACTCTGGTTTTCGCTGAAATGCCAACTGGTAGTAATCCCACAAAATAGATTGTATTTTTTGACCCCACTCCTGCCCGAATATATTAGCCGACCACCTAAGTAAGTGCTGCTTTGTGTACCGGCTTTCTTTAAATGGAACGGCATTATAAGCCATGTTCATAAACATTTGAATATTGTATTCTAAAGGTTTGATATCACCTACATTCAACACCCAAAGATTGTCGGAGCCATTCTCATACGCCTTCATCATTTCTTCCCTTATTAAAGAAGGATGTGTGCTGCTTAACCATAAATAATCATGGGGTCGTCCCCAATAAGATGCATGGTAATAAACGCCGCTTCCACCTTTTCTGGCGTTTTCGTTTTCGTTATTCAGCCGGTGTATGTAGCCGTAGTTATCATCCGGCCAAACAAGCGTAATGTCGTCCGGTACTTTTAAACCGTTATCATAAATTTCCAATACCTCTTTATAAAGAGTTAGCACCTGGGGAATGACTGTTACCTCTTTTTTTGAATACCTGGAAAGCAGGTCACGCTCTTCACCTATAATCCATTCAACAATGGGTACCGCTTCTTTAAGGTTTTTTATGCCTTCCATTTGCCCGTCGTGCACTCCCCGCATACCCATTGTGTAAATGGCATTAACGTCGCTGCTTTCTTTTACTCTTTCTTCCCAGTATTTATAAATCCGTTCGCGGTTGGTGAGGTAATTAAAATGACCCATCGTTTTTTCATCCCATTCACCCACATTGTTTCTGAGCATAGGTTCGGCATGAGATGATCCGATAACTATTTGATAGTCGTGAGCAGCAGTAACATTACCCGGGTAGTGAAAGAATGCTTTGGTACTTGGGTGCATTGCAGGCCATATTAAATTCGCTTTTAGCCGAAGTAGTAATTCAAACACCTTAGCGTATGTTTTTGGACCGATATCGCCTGTCTCGGGTTCGAAAGTTTTGGCTGCCCAGGGCTGTAGTCCCCAGTCTTCATCGTTAATAAAAATGCCCCGGTATTTTACTGATGGAGAATTAGCGATAAAGGGAACAATGTCAATTGAAAGCTGTTTTCTTTTTTGCGGATGTACATCTGCCCACCAATACCAGGGCGATACGCCAATTTTTTCAGAAAGGCTAAACACCCCATAAGCTGTACCACGGGCATCACTTCCGGCAACTACCAATGCTAAGGTTATGTTTTTAAAAGGACGCTTCACAAGTTTATGACTATAACTCTCCCATTTCCCTTCCAGTTGACTGAAATAACGCTGGTTCAACGACTGTATTAAACGTGAGTTGACAGCGCCTATGATTATTACATTGCCTGTAATTTTTTCAATATTAGTTGTAACTACAGGTCGTATACCAGTAATTGCTTCAATATCGTTCGCGAGTAAATTAGCAGTAATTGAATCGAGTTTTTTTCCATCGGTTGTATACACGATGGATACTTTGCCGGAAGCAGTAACGATATCAAATTTTTGCGCTGATACAACCTGCACGGTTGCAAACAGTAAAGCAGATAACATGGCAAACCGCATAGTAACGTCTTTTTAATTTTTTTCGTACCCGGCTAAGATCCAAACAATTGAAATAATTTGAGCAACCTGTTCTCTATCTGCTCTATCTTACCAATAGACTCACAAATACGATAAGCTTTCTGCTAAAAAAACTCTTTTCAAACAAACGGCTTTCCAAAATAACAGGAACAATAAATGTGCAACTATTAAGCTATACTATTTGGTCTCTTTAAACAAAATATAAGTTTCCGATAAAACTTATATTTATAGCTAGGTTACGTCAGAACATTTTTTACCGCTTTAATTGTCGCCGACTGTTTCAAATATATTTCATCGAAACTCTTCAACTCTAATCATAAAGTAAATATCAACCTTTAACGTATTAAACCTTTGCAAATGAAAAAGAGACTATTGATCACTTTCAGCTTTGTCATCACTTTCGTACTGGGATATGCTTTAAAATCGTTGCTTGCGGAGGAAAATAACGAAAAAGTGTTGAAAAAGGTAACAGGTATTGGCGGTGTGTTTTTTAAATGCAAGGATCCGAAAAAAGTGCGAGAATGGTATCGAAAACATCTTGGATTGCAAACCAACCAATATGGGGCAGTTTTTGAGTGGAGACAAGGCGCAGATACTACAAAAAAAGGTTTTCTTCAGTGGAGCCCTTTTAATGAAAAAACGAAATATTTTGAACCGTCTGCCAAGGATTTTATGATCAACTATCGGGTTGAAAATCTGGACGCCCTAATTGATCAGCTTAGGAAAGACAGTGTTACAATTGTAGATAAAATAGAAACGGCTGATTATGGAAAATTCATTCATATAATGGACATGGAAGGCAATAAAATTGAACTATGGGAGCCCAACGACGTAGCGTTTGAAAAGCTTGGTGTAAAAATAGGTGCTACCACTACAAAATAAATTGATGCGTTAAAAACAGGGATGTATATGGCCTGTGAGTGTTTTGCTGCAAATGGCACCGATAGAAACTTTGATAGATTCAGAACACTTGCAACATTGGTACAGCGCTTCCTCCACAAGAAAGACTGCTGCTGAACGAGTATTCGGTCAACCTTCCCGCCGCTTATAAGCTTAAAGAAAAAACGAGGAACAGCTGGATAAATATTATCAATCCTTTTCGTGGCTTGTTGATTGTAGGAAGCCCTGGCTCCGGGAAATCATGGTTTGTTATTCAGCATGTAATCAAACAACACATTGAAAAAGGATTTTCAATGTTTATCTATGACTTCAAGTACGACGACCTTACCAAGATCGCTTATAATACCCTTCTTAAAAAAAATAAGAAAAAGTACTCAGTTGTGCCCCTTTCTATGTGATAAATTTTGACAACCTTTCCGTATCGCATCGCTGTAATCCTTTGGATCCTTCCAGAATGCTGGACATTACGGATGCGACAGAATCAGCGAGAACCATATTTTTCGGTTTGAACAAAGAATGGATCAATAAACAGGGCGACTTTTTTGTTGAATCAACTATCAACTTCGTTACAGCTGTAATTTGGTTTTTGCAAAAGCATGCTGACGGAAGATACTATACCCTTCCCCACGTAATCGAGCTCATGCAGCTAACTATGACGAATTATTTCCGGTTCTAAACACGGAGCCCGAAATAGAAGTGCTGGTCAACCCCTTCATTACAGCGTACCAAAATGATGCAATGGAACAACTTGAAGGGCAAGTGGCGTCTGCAAAAATTGGTATGGCAAGACTTGCATCACCGCAGCTTTATTGGGTTTTGTCAGGCAATGACTTTACGCTCGACATCAATGACCCGATGCACCCTAAGATTGTATGCATTGGCAACAACCCGGAAAAACAACAGATTTATGGTGCTGTTTTATCCCTGTACATATCGAGACTTATTCGCCAGGTAAATAAGAAAAACCGATTAAAATCCAGTCTCATTTTTGATGAATTTCCAACGATATTCTTCAATCATATTGATTCGCTTATTGCAACTGCCCGAAGCAACAAGGTGGCCACCACGTTAGGGCTACAGGATTTTAGCCAGTTAAAAAAAGATTATGGGAGAGAGCAGGCAGATGTTATTATGAACATTACAGGAAACATCATAAGCGGGCAAGTGATGGGTGATACAGCGAAACAACTTGCGGAGCGATTTGGTAAAATCATGCAGGACAGGGAAAGCATTTCAATTAACCGAACGGATACATCAATCAGTCGTTCAAGCCAGCTCGATTATGCAGTTCCGGCTTCGAGAATTGCCTCCCTATCATCGGGAGAATTTGTGGGAATGGTAGCAGATGATCCGGCAGAAAAAATCAGGTTAAAGATGTTTCACTGCGAGATATTGAACAACAAAGATGAGCTGGATAAAGAGGTACAGCGCTATCGCGACATTCCAATCGTATCAGCTGTGAGGCAGGAGGAGGTTATGGAGAACTACTTCCAGGTTAAGTTAGATGTAAAAAAACTTCTTGAAAGTGAAGTAGAACAACTAAACAAAAAAAAAGAATTCCCAACCTGATTAACAGTTTCTTCTTTTTGACCTTGGATAATATGCATCTTACCAGTCTCTAGTAGCTTATCATGGAACGGACATCCTTTTCACTGCCCGAACTTTTCCAGAATGATGCCCTGAGCCTGTTCCAATAATTGTGTTTGCAGTATTTGAGGGTGAGAAAAATCACGACGAACAACAACGCCGCCATGCGTTGTTTCAATACCATGATCGGTTTCAACATCAACTTCCAATTCATGACGCAGTAAAAAATCTACCATTTCCTCGTACCATTTGTCGAATAGTTTTTGCCTGCACCGCCCTCGAATTATTCTATCAGAGTTGTCACAGGTGTACACCAAGACACGTTCCGGTATCACGAAATAAGGCGTGCGCATTAGATCAATAACTGTCGCTGAAATCCTATCGTCTTTGTGCTTTCTGACTTCCGGATTTCGGTCATGCGGGTAGAATATAAAATCGCGAACCTCAATGTAGTAGATGCCTAAAAGAGGCGGCAGCATCGACATAACATTACCAAATTTACAGGAGTAAATTATTTCTTGGTCCGTTGCGAATGAGTAGAAATCAGTACTTTTATCGTAGATAATGTTATACGGGGTGGCCAACTTTTTCCTGCTTTGTTCCAGCATAATTTGTCGCCCTTCCCGTTTGGATAACTTTCTTAAAAGCTTCTTTCTCCGCTCTGAAAGCTTCAATCACCTTAGCGGCAGGACTGTCTTTCTTTATGGTTATCTTAATTTTCATAAC
>JANPIA010000424.1:0-10611 GCA_031424735.1 Segetibacter sp. | reverse complement strand
TGCTTTGGTAACACGTATACTTTGTTCTCGTATTGATCGGTGTTTGTCCAAAGTTCAATCTGGGCAAGGGTTTGGTTGGTGAATGAATTACTCATAACAAAACTTGGGTGACCTGTTGCGCAACCTAAGTTTACCAAACGACCTTCAGCTAATAAGATGATGTCTTTACCATCGATGGTGTACATATCAACCTGTGGCTTCACAGTGTCTTTTGTGCTACCATAATTATCGTTCAACCAGGCAACATCAATTTCAATATCGAAGTGACCAATGTTACAAACGATGGCTTTATCCTTCATTGCTTTGAAGTGTTCGCCGGTGATATTGTGGAATTGAACGCTCTAAATTTTTCCATTTTGGTTAACCTTCGTAGGTTTGATTACGATTTGAAATTGTTTGATTTGATTTGATAGGGTGCAAATTCGGTTAACTACATTTTTTATTTATTTTTTAGTTATTGATTGTAAGTGGGTTAAGAGAGTGGTTCATTTCCCTCAGTCTCCGCAGATTAAAATTTGTTATTAAGCAGCCCGCGGAATTAAAATTCTGCGGGCTTTTCTAATATAATATCCAGGATGTACCTGTTGAGATTTTATCTTAGTCTTCCCTCCTTTGAAACTCATCAGTTTTAATAATTTATCCTTTATTTTAAAAAGAGGCTTTTAAAAAAAACTCATGAGTCGATACTAATTGATTTTCGAATAGCGGGGTCGCACTCTTGTGCAGTTGGAGTGTGCAGGAGCATAGGGTGAAGCATTTTGCACATCCGCAGTATTGGAGGATCGTTCGATTTTGACGATCTTCTTCACTGTCAATCTTTATGGACAAAGAGATGATGGTGAAAAACACCCAAACTCGGCGTAAATGCTATAAACATTCCATTCCCCGGGGATGGAAACCGAAAACCACGCAAAGATGCCAGAAGTGTCCAATGTTTATAGAAAAACATGCGCAATATTTAAAGCGACTCCTTTGAGTCCGAAAAATCAAAAAGACTTCACTTGTTATAAAAGTCCCATCCCTTCGGTATTTAAAATTAAACGCTTAATGTTTACCTTAACATCCGCCAAATTTAAAACGTACTTGTTATGGCAGACAACTCTTCTAAAACCAGGTATGAAATTACAGTGGAACTTATCAAAGCATTATTATGGCCCACCATTGCCATCTTCATATTAATTCTTTTTTGGCAACCGCTTCGGTTAGTTGCAGACCAGTTGCCAAATATCGTTAGCCGGTCAGAAACGATCACAATATCGGGTTTGTCCATCAAAATAAGAAACAGCGATATCGTACAAAAGCCATCGGATTCTGTAAAAACTGCCCTCGCGTCATTGTCTGCAGACGGTGTAAAAACAATGCTGAACAATTCTAACGGCGTGTACTGGAATGTTGGCGATGAGTCGTTTGGCAGAAAGCAATACGCAGAACTGATCAAATTAGGTTTGTACCGGGAGGTGCCGCCAAAAGAATTACAGGAAAGAAATAAGCAAAATAAAAATTATGGTTTTGGCGCTGAAGTAACGCCGTTAGGCATTGAGACCAACCAGTTTTTAATTCAACTGGTGGCTGGTTTTGTACAAGAGCTTAAAGATGTATGAAGTTGAAGGATGGAGTTAGTTCATCCGGATGCAGTTTTGCAAACGGCTGCACTACATCGAATTTTTCAATGTTCTCTTCTTCTTAAAACCCCCTCCTCAAACAAGAAACGCTTCTTACCTTCGCCGGGCTATGGATATAACAGTTAAAACCGCGCAACAACTTCGCCTTACCGAAGAAGAATTTCACCTGATTGTAAAGATCATGGATCGCACGCCCAACTTTACCGAGTTGTGCGCTTACAGCGTTATGTGGAGCGAGCATTGCAGTTACAAAAACTCCATTAAATGGCTGAAAACTTTACCACGCGATGGAAAGAAAATGCTGGTAAAGGCAGGCGAAGAAAATGCCGGGCTAATGGATATCGGCAACGGCTTTGGCGTAGTGTTTAAAATTGAAAGCCATAACCACCCCAGCGCTATCGAACCTTTCCAGGGTGCGGCAACCGGCGTGGGTGGTATTCATCGCGATATATTTACCATGGGTGCCCGGCCCATTGCTGCGCTCAACAGTCTTCGCTTTGGTAATCTTGCGGAAGCAAAAACACAACACCTGGTAGCAGGCGTTGTGCATGGTATTGGTCATTATGGAAACTGTTTTGGCGTACCTACCGTTGGCGGCGAAGTTTATTTTGAAGACCACTATCATACCAACCCACTGGTAAACGCAATGAGCGTAGGCATTGTAAAAAATGGCGAAACCATCAGCGCAACTGCCGAAGGGGTGGGCAACCCCGTTTTTATTGTGGGTAGTGCCACCGGTAAAGATGGAATGGGCGGCGCCTCTTTCGCTTCTGCCGACATTACTTCGGATAGCGTAGAGGAATTACCCGCCGTGCAGGTAGGCGATCCCTTCCAGGAAAAAAAGTTACTGGAAGCTTGCCTTGAAATTATGACAACCGGTGCAGTGGTTGGTATGCAGGATATGGGTGCCGCCGGCATCATTTGTTCTACTGCCGAAATGAGTGCTAAGGGTGGTACAGGTATGATCATTCATCTTGAAAAAGTACCTACCCGCCAGCAACACATGAAAGCATGGGAATTGCTGCTAAGCGAAAGCCAGGAAAGAATGCTGGTGGTAATTGAAAAAGGAAAAGAACAAGGTGTGTTAGAAATATTTAAAAAATGGGATCTTCCGTGCGAGCAAATTGGTGAAGTAACCAACACCGGTTTGCTGCAATTTTATATGGATGGCGAATTGGAAGCGGTATTAAATGCAGAGAGCCTCGTTTTAGGTGGCGGCGCTCCGCAAAACGATCGTGAATACCGGGAGCCTGCTTACTTTGAAAAGATCAGCGCTTTTCAACTAGATAACATTCCTGTTCCCGGCGATTTAATTTCGCTGGCTAAGCAATTAATTCAAATTCCTAACATAGCCAGCAAACGATGGATCAGCACGCAATACGATAGCATGGTGGGTGCTGCCAACACCAGCACCAACAGCCCGAGTGATGCTGCTATTGTTTTAGCGAAAGGCACCGGCAAGGCAATAGCTATGACGGTAGATTGTAACAGCCGTTATGTTTTTGCCGACCCATACAAGGGCGCAATGATTGCGGTTGCAGAAGCAGCACGCAATATTGTTTGCAGTGGTGGCGAACCACTGGGTGTTACCAACTGCCTCAACTTTGGCAATCCTTTCGATCCCGAATTATACTACCAATTTGTGTATGCAGTTAAGGGTATGGGCGATGCCTGCCGCAGGTTCGATACACCGGTTACTGGTGGTAACGTGAGCTTCTATAATCAAAACCCTGATGGCGCGGTTTACCCAACGCCAACTATAGGTATGGTGGGTTTGTTGGATGATATTGCCAATAAAATGACCATGGATTTTAAACAGGCAGGCGATGTGATTTACTTGTTAGGTGCCAGCCGAAACGATATAAGTTCATCGGAATACCTCCACAAAATTATTGGGGAAGAATACTCGCCGGCGCCACATTTCGACCTTGAAGAAGAGTATGCCTTACAGCAACTGGTTAAGGAGATAATAAGCGATAAATTGTTGCAGAGTGCACACGATATAAGCGAAGGAGGGCTGATCACTACGTTGCTTGAAAGTGGCTTCAACAGGGAGCTTGGTTTTGATGCACAGCAAAGCGCCACCCATGTACGCAGCGATGCTTATTGGTTTGGCGAGGCACAAAGCAGGGTAGTGGTTTCGTGTACCATAAAAAATGCGGAGCGTTTGCTCGACCGGTTAAAACAGAGTAATATTCCTTTTGAATACCTCGGCATTGTAACCGAAGGCAACATAGATATGGAGGGAGAATACTGGGGACATATAAACGAATGGAAGGAGTTGTATGATACAGCTATTGAAAGACTAATGGCGAAGGAAGCGGTACAACTTTGACAACTAAAATGTTGTGCCGGTTTTTGTTACCGGCAAAGGTTTTCCATGGCTTCTTCGTTGCGTCGCAATACGTTCATCTGCATTTCAATAATGTAACTTCGGTTTCTATTTAGGGGTTGCCTCCGGTCAAATAACCATCTTCTTTTTAAAACAAAGGCTACAAAAAAATGAACATTTTTGAAAAACTTTCTCAGGTTTTATCGGGCAGCGAAACCCATAATGAAGCAACAACGCCGGCAGTAATTATTGTTACAGGGGCTGCCGGTTTTATTGGCAGTTGTATGGTGCAATATTTAAACAACCAGGGCTATACCAATCTTATTTTGGTAGATGATTTTGGCGTAGAAGAAAAACGCAAAAACTGGGAGGGTAAGCAATACCTTGAAGTTGTTGAGCGGTATAATTTGTTCAACTGGCTGGAGGAAAAGGAACCTGCTACCAGCATTGTTATTCACCTTGGTGCTCGAACGGATACAACCGAATTTGATTACGCCATCCACCAGGAACTGAATGTTGAATACTCTCAAAATATCTGGAATTATTGCACACAGCACCAGGTGCCACTTATATATGCATCGAGTGCGGCAACCTATGGCAGTGGCGATTTAGGCTACAACGATGATCATGATATTGTAAATACCCTGGAGCCTTTAAACCCCTACGGCGTCAGCAAAAACGAGGTTGATAAATGGGCGCTTCAACAAAAAAAGCAGCCTCCGTTTTGGGCAGGGCTCAAGTTCTTCAATGTATATGGACCAAACGAATACCATAAAGCACGGATGGCGAGCGTTATCTTTCATTCTTACAATCAAGTAAAAACCGAAGGGCAGGTAAAACTATTTAAGAGTCATAAAGAAGGTTTTGAAGATGGACAGCAGTTACGCGATTTCATTTATGTAAAAGACATTATAAAAGTAATTTACTGGATGATGAAAACGATTGAGCGCAATTCATTATCTGACCCCGAACAGCTAAAGGTTGATGAGTCGCAGTTAAAGGATGAACGCATAACCTTACAGGATGGCGGCGGTGAAATAGATCATCCACAAACGCGGCTCACTTCGGGCTTATATAATTTAGGCACCGGCAATGCCCGCAGCTTTTACGACCTGGTAGCATCAACATTTGCCGGGCTCGATCTTTCTCCGGATATCGTGTACATCGATATGCCTTCAGACATTCGCGACCGGTATCAATACTTTACCCAGGCAAATATGAGTAAACTGCGACAGGCAGGCTATACCGATGCATTTTACAGCCTGGAAGAAGGCGTGGACGATTATGTGAGGAACTACCTGGCAAAGTCAATTTATTATTAAACCCAAAGGTTTTAAAGACTTCATTTTTTTGAAAACTAATATTATGAGTAAACGTATAGCCATCATTGGCGGCGGCAACCTGGGCACAGCCATTGCAGAAGGTTTGATCAGCAGCGGGTTTGCAGCACCCTCCAATATCTTCATCACCAAACGAAACATTGTAACTCTTGCGCATTTGAGTGCAAAAGGGGTAACCGTTAGCAACAACAATAATGCAGCAGTGGATTTTGCAGATGTTGTTATCCTCGCGGTAAAACCCTTCCAGGTAAAGGAAGTGTTGGCAGCTATTCAGCATGGCTTACTGCAAAGGCACAGCCTCGTTTCGGTGGTTACCGGTGTATCTATGAAAGACCTTTCTTCAGTGGTTGAAAGTAAAATGGCCATCTTCCGCGCAATGCCCAATACCGCTATTGCCATACAACAAAGCATGACGTGTATTTGCCACTCCAACGCAACGGACGAGCAGGTAAATTTTGTAAAAGATATGTTTGACCAGTTGGGCAAATCCGTAACAATTGATGAAAAGTTAATGGATGCATCAACGGTACTTGGAGCGTGCGGTACTGCCTTCGCCATGCGCTATATCAGGGCAAACATTCAGGGCGGAATTGAAATTGGTTTTGATGCAGCAACCGCATCGTTAATAGCTGCTCAAACTGTAAAGGGGGCGGCTGAGTTATTACTTACCAGACATACCCATCCCGAACAGGAGATAGATAAAGTGACCACACCCAAAGGCTGTACTATAGCAGGCTTGAACGAAATGGAACACATGGGTTTTAGTTCTTCCCTTATAAAAGGTTTGGTAGCGAGCTATAAAAAAATAACTACGGATATGTAGTTAGTAAACGCAAACGGTTTCCTAAAAATAGCACCAGCTTGCGTTTACTTTTTAACAATTGATCACTCTACCTTAAAAATTATAAAGTGGTTTTTACTCCCAATATAAAATTTCTGCCCGGCGCGGAAATCCCGCTTGCAAAAGTTCGGTAATGCTTGTCTGATATATTTTCAATGGCAAGTTGTAAGCCTAGTTTGCCGATGGCACAATTGAACCGTGCATTTAATGTGTACCACGATGGCATACCATCGGGCGTTGCATATAATTGGTTGTCTTCGCCATTGGGGTTATAATCTTTGATCCGTTTCCAGCCATTAATTGAGCTGTACACTTCCGCACTAATCTTCTTTGCATTGTACCGAAGACCTACCCGTCCAAAAAGTGGCGCTATATGGTCCAGCGGAACTTCGGTGTTGTTATTTTGAAAACGACCATGGGTGTAGGTGGCTGTTGCATTAACCTGCAGGGCGCCGGTAATGTTTAACGAACAAAATACATTTGCACCCCATAGATGTGCTTTGGCTTTATTCTGACTCGCTAACACCACGCTTTTAACACCGGAGTAAATAATACTGTCCTTCCCGTTAAATGTAAATCGATCGGAAATAATGGCATTGCGAAACCAGGTATAAAAAACGGAACCCCCTATACTTGCACCGGAAGGGTTACTACCTATGTTAAAGTACTTGATAACATTGAGCTCGAGATTGTAAGTGTACTCCGGATTCAATCCTGGGTTAGGCACTACAACAGCGCCTGCCCTGCTGTCAAAAACTTTTGTGAGGTCGTCAAAGTTGGGCGCTCGAAATCCAGTACTAAATACGCTGGATATTTTAAACTGGTCGTTGGGAGAATACACTAATCCCACGTTGCCACTAAGTGCCAGTGGGTTTTGTTTCGCACTGTTAAACGGAAAATGAAAGAGCGAAGTATCATTAAAATAACTTTTCAACGATACATAGTTTAACCGTAAACCATCATTCAATGTTAGATCATCAGTGATTTTTAATATGTGCTGTGCATAAATAGCCACGTAATGCATTCTGTTTTCTCCATCGGGGTAACGGGTTGTAATCTTGCTGATATTGCCATTGTCAACATTCAACCCCCGTGCTGTTGATTTTAAAAAATTCAGTTGCGCATCAGCACCAACAATCAGTTCGTTGCGGCTAAATTTTTTACGTACATCCAACGTAAATCCGGCAACCTTTATTTGTTCTACTCTTTCGTTCCGGATAGATTGTTTGAAGCGGCGATCGTAGCGGCTTTCTTCAATTGCCTGGTAGCTGGCAACAGCCCTCACTTCCTGGAAGAATCGATCAAGGTTATTCTTCTCATATTTATATGACGTAAGGAACCGTTGCTGGGGGCCATAGTACCATTCAGCAAAACGGGGTGCTGCGCCTGCCAACTCACTCAGCCTGTCGAACCTGGGAATATTGGAGGAATTGGAAAACTGCACGTTAACAGTGTGCGAGGTATTGGGGTTGCTGCTGAATAAAAACTTTTGAAGAATATCGTACTGGTAATAGCCGGATGGTTTCATTTTGTTTGGGTGCGGATTTGCCATTGCGCTGTCGTTGCCATTTATTTGGTTTGCATACACATTTACATTGCCAAAACCTGCGGGGTATTTTGTACTTCTGTTTTTTCCCGAACGTATATCACCAAAATCGCTGAATGTAACCGACGTAAGCGACGCCCATTTTTTTTCGGCATAGTTTACATCGGCATGAATTGTTTTTTCAGCAATGGCAGATGAGTAGCGTACACCGGAATTGACGTTCCAATTCTTGTTTTGACCGGGTGATAAAAGACGTGGATCTTTTGTAAAAATATTGATCACGCCACCCAAAGCATCACTTCCATATAAGGTTGACGAAGGACCATACAGTATTTCCATTCGGTGCAAAATGTTGGGGTCAACCGTTATCACGTTTTGCAAATGACCGGCACGGTATATCGCATTGTTCATTCTAACTCCATCTACCATTAATAATACCCGGCTGGCTTCAAAGCCACGTAAAATGGGGCTTCCGCCACCCTGCTGACTTTTTTGAACAAACACAAGTCCGGAACTTTCCAATACATTGGCGGCATTTGAAAGGTTGAGATTTTTAAGATCGGATTGGCGTATGGTTTTTATGGAAACAGCAAGTTTACTGTTTCGTTCGTTGAATTTTGAACCGCTCACCACTACTTCCTGTAGTTCATTTTTTGAGCGAAGCGTATCAGTTTCATCTACTGCCTGCGCGAGGCATATAGCAGGTAGTTGCCAGCTAAATGCCAGCAACACAAATGTTTTTTTCATTGCTAAGTTGTAGTTTATTTAAAAATGATTTGCCCAGTAACGGGCATAGTAAACAATTAACAACTAAGCTTTTGGGGGAGGAATTATAATACGATTAAAGGGAAGGGGAAGGTTTAGCAAGTACCTTTTGCAATGGTCAACGGTTAATTTGAGGGTGTAAAAATCAATCTCATCCGAAGGTGAAACAGCGTTAAAGGAAAACAATTGCTGTAGTAAAAGTTGAACCCCGCTATCGGATTGTTTCTTTTGAACAGCTTCTGAAATTTGCTGATGCAATTGTTGTTCCTGTTTGTCAAACAAACCTGTTACTTTATAAACGCAACCGTCTGTTTTTTGAATGGTTTTTACATCGAACAAATTGTGGTTGACGATTAGCTCTTTATTTTTTTTGTGCCATACCAGTTCTCCATACGGAATGGTAAGTGTTATTAATTGCCGGCTCTCCAGCGCTTCTTCCATTTGCCAGTATATAAGTTGCTGATGTAAGCAAAATGTTACTGAAATAAATACAGGTAATACAGAAAGGAACGCTATAAAGATCCCGTAAAATTTCTGATACCTTCTTATCATTTACTTTCTACTTTAATTTGGCTTGTAAGTATTCAATTGCACGTTTATGTGCATCGTCACCCGCAACTTTATCGTAAACAGGATTACTTGGGTTGGCAAATCCATGACCGGCATCGTACCGGTGCAGGGTAAGTTTTTTTCCCGCTGCTTCCATATTCTTTTGAAAGTCATCTACCGTGGTTGGTGGAATGCCCTTATCGTTGTTAGCGAAAATTCCAAGCACATCACAATTCAAATTTTTGAGTTTGTTTACATCTTTTTCAGGGCGTCCATAAAACATAATGCATCCTTTTGCCTGCGTACCTGCAAGTAATGAGGTTTGTAAACTCCACATACCGCCAAAGCACCAGCCAACCGTATAAATGTTTGCATCGCTTCCGGCATAGGCTATAGCACCTTTAACAATCGCTTCCAGGCGTTCGGTTTTAACAGACCGCATAATGGCTCCTGCACTGTCGGGTGTTGTGGCTACCCGTCCATCGTACAAATCGATCGCAATCACATTTACATTGCCGAGTTCATTATAATAAGTGTCGCTTTCCTTTTTTATATAATCATTCAAACCCCACCACTCCTGTATTACAAACAGGTAGTTTTTGGTAGGCTTCTTTGCTTTAATTTCATAGCCGCCACCTTCAGCTGCATCAGTTGTTTTAAAACGAATGGTTTTGCCACTGCCCTCAAACATAATGGGTAATGGTGCAAGGTGCAAACTGGCAAACTCTTGTGTAAGGGCTGTCTCCCTGAATTCTTCCCGTACATCGGCATTAAAACAGCTTACATAACAACCGGAACTTAATAAATCAGGCACTGGGGTTTTAAAGGTATAGCTGAGCAGCGCGGCAGAAAAAAAAGATACGATTATAAGGAAAAAGAAATTTTTCATCTGATAATTTTTTTGAAATTAACAAATCCAGCCCCGTTAGGTTAATAAATTTTTTCAATTTTTTTTTGAAAGATTATTTGCTGTAGGTTTGTATGACCTCTGAGATATCTGAACCTATTTCTCCCTGGTCAGGTAGCATAAAAGATTGATCGCTTGCCGGATGAGTTTCTTCTCATACCCTTTTAAAAATTTAGTTTGTATGCATGGAAACGTGTTGTGGATAGTCGCATAAGTGAAATGCATATTTGAGTGACCTGCCGCGGCGGGCAAGCTAAAAAAAGACGTTGTAAAAATTGATTGGCTGGTCGCAACAAACAAAAACAAAATTGTTATAAACTTTTTAACCACTTACAATGGCGAAATATATTTTTGTTACCGGCGGCGTAACAAGTAGCTTAGGCAAAGGAATTATTGCGGCTTCTCTTGCAAAGCTGCTGCAGGCAAGAGGTTTAAGATGCACCATCCAAAAATTTGATCCTTACATTAACGTCGATCCGGGAACACTTAATCCTTATGAACACGGTGAATGTTTTGTAACGGAAGATGGTGCTGAAACTGACCTCGACCTTGGACATTACGAACGTTTTTTAAATATCTATACATCTCAGGCCAACAATGTAACTACTGGCCGCATTTACCAAACCGTTATTAATAAAGAAAGAGAAGGCGCCTTTTTGGGTAAAACCGTTCAGGTAGTTCCGCACATAACCGACGAGATAAAGCGGCG
>JANPIA010000423.1:0-2167 GCA_031424735.1 Segetibacter sp. | reverse complement strand
GGTTGCGCCCAGTATGGTAGCAACTTTCAAAGCATCGTGCGGTTTCATTCCGCCAGATTGCATCGCCCATAATTCCCAATGATAACCCAGCCCCTGCAACTGGCCGTGACTGCCAATACCGGCTAATCCATTTGCCTCTACCAGCGACTTCATACTTTTAGAATGTTTTTGAAAAACGTGCTCTTCATCCATAAACCAGGTGGCTCTTCTCCTGCTTTTTTGTGCGAGTTCTTCGTAAGGTGTAAAGTGTTGCAGTTTTACATCGTTGTAAGGTTTCTCGGTTTCATAATAATAGTTCTCCGCCCACGGTCCACCGTACGATACCAGTAAGGTAGGTGTAACGGTCATCTTTGCCTCGGCTATTGAATTCACTACGTCTTTATACAAAGGATAAATGGGTATAGCATGTTCGTGCCCGGGGTATCCATCCAGCAGGTTGGTAATATTTAATTGGTAATCCAAACCGCCCTCGGTAGTTGGCATCAGCTTTTGATTCTTTGCAGCCATAATGATCCATTGGCGCTGCTGGCGGTTGCCGGTCAAATACATTTTGATGTACTTGGTATTATAGTATTTGCTGTATTGCTGTAATATCGTTTCAGCCTGTGCGGAGTCTTTTACATTATAGCCCCAGTAGCCTACACCCGGACCTGTTGAATAAACCCGAGGACCAGCCATCATACCGGCATCTACCATATCGCTATAAGTGAGTACATCTGTTGTTGCCGTTTGCGGATCGCGGGTGGTTGTTACGCCGTAGGCAAGGTTGGCGGCATAAATCCAAACCTGGTTTTTATGAATGCCCCATTGCGGCCACATATGCGAGTGAACATCAATAAAGCCCGGTATCACCGTTTTGCCTTTAACATCAATAGTCTTAGTGTTTGCCGGAACACTTAATGTACCACTTTTGCCAATGCCTGTTATCCGGTTGTTTTGAACCAATACATCACCACCTTCTATTACCTCGTTGCCTCTCATTGTAATAATACGTGCACCCTTCAGCAACACAGCACCTGCTGGCAAGTCTTTTTTGAAAAACACTTTTACCTCCGTTTCCAACGCTTTGTATTTAGGCTCCTCCTTCTTTTTTGTATCCGTTTTTGCAAGATCCTTTTTTGTAGTGTCGGTAACTTTTTTAGCGGTGTCAGTTTTCGCCAGGGCAAGCGAGTCTGCTTTTCGTTTGTCCTGTAATTTTTTTGCAGCCCTAAGGCTGTCTTCAAAAAGTTCCGCTTTTTCTACATCGTATACAAAGTGCGAACTGCCCAGGCTCCAGTGAATTTTTTTATCGTCTTTATCCCAAACCGGAAACTCACCTCCCATTTCCGTTAATTTCCTGGAAGGGAATTGCGCATTCGGCGCATCAGCTACCGATATGTTTACCACCTTGCCTGTTCTTGGTATTTGTACTTCATAAATCTCGTTGTATACCTGTGCAAAAGCACGTTTGCCACTGGGCGATAAATTTATTTGCCCGGCGGGAGATGGAAGCGACACCTCCATTTCTTCATCAGCATTATCGGGCAGCAAACAATTGCCGGTTGCAGTTGCCATGGTCCGGCGGTTTTGTAAATGACTGCCATAGGTTGTGATACCAGTAATATGTGCAAGCACTTTTTCATCTGTTCCATTCCATTGTATGGAGAGCAGGTCGCCATTATCGTTGTTTAAATATATGCGATCATCACCCTTTGCAAAATGCGGATTGTACCTGCCACGTGCTTTATCAATTACGGTAATGTTACCACCCGTTGCCGGCATCCAGCACAACTGGTCTTCGGTTCCATTGTAACCGGGTCCGAACGATTCTTTAAAACGCTGGTTGTTTGTTTTGAAGAAAACTATGCGCTCCCCTGTATTATTAAACACAGGGTTTTGAAAGAAGCCTGGTGTTTGATTGAGTTTTTGTAACGATGGTTTACCATTCACATTTACCTGCATAAGGTTACCTCCTTCGGGTGTCCATGTTACAAACACGATCGAATTACCATCGGGTGTCCATGCAGGCTGCGCTTCGGTAAAGTCGGTGGTAGTTAAACGCCTTTCGGTTCCGTTAGGAAAGTCCATTACATATAAACGGTTCAACACCGTAAAGGCTAATTTTTTTCCATCGGGCGAAGGGACTGCATCGCGTATCTGGGTTGCCAATGCATGCGATGAATCGGAC
>JANPIA010000422.1:0-5288 GCA_031424735.1 Segetibacter sp. | reverse complement strand
AGGGCGATCAGCGTGTGGCCCGATAACCCTATGGGTGCCGGTGCAGAAGCGTTGAAATACCGATTTCAATGGAATTTCCCGATCTTCTTTTCGCCCAACAATCCAAAACGATTGTATGCTGCAGGAAATCATTTGTTTGCTACCGAAAACGAAGGCCAAAGCTGGGAACAGATCAGCCCCGACCTGACAACAAACGATAAATCTAAACAACGCTCCAGCGGCGGACCTATTACACAGGATAATACCAGCGTGGAATATTACTGTACCATTTTTACCGCCACCGAATCGCCTTACGAGAAAAACTTGCTATGGACTGGCAGCGACGATGGATTGATACATGTTAGTAAGGATGGCGGAAAACATTGGGATGATGTAACCCCACCAGCAGACGGTAAGTGGATGATGTGGAATTGTGTGGAGGCCGATCCGTTTAATAAAGGTGCGGCCTATTTTGTTGGAACAAAATATAAAAGTGATGACTTCGCCCCCTATATTTTTAAAACTGAAGATTATGGCAAAACGTGGAAGAAAATAGTAAACGGCATTCCTTCACTGCATTTTACCAGGGCTTTACGTGCCGATAAAAAGGTGCCGGGTTTATTGTACTGCGGAACGGAATACGGCATGTATATCAGTTACGATGACGGTGCTAACTGGAAAAAATTTCAACTGAACCTACCAACAGTTTCCATAACCGATCTGGCTTTAAAGGACAACGATCTTATAGTGGGTACACAGGGAAGAAGTATTTGGATTTTGGACGATCTGAGCCTGGTACAGCAAAAGACAGCACAGGCACCCACCCAAAAATTATTTGTTTACAAAGTGAACGATGCTTACCGGATGGAAGGTTTTCAAAATTTGAATATCCGGAATGGCGGCACAAATCCACCAAACGGGGTGCTGTTTAATTATTACATAAAAGATGTTACGGACTCATCTAAATTATCTGTATCGATTTATGATAATCAAAAACGCCTGATCCGAACGTTTAGTAAAGATGCAAAGGAGACAACCGAAAAACTGGAATTTGAAACAGGAATGAACCAGTTTGTTTGGAACATGATGTATCCGCCTGCCGATAAAATTGAAGGGATGATACTTTGGGCTGGCGGATCCGGCATTGCAAAGGCTGCCCCGGGAAAATATGCTGCCCGCTTCCGGTTTGAAAAAGATTCGGTGGAGGTTCCTTTCATGATTAAGCCGGATCCTAATTATAAAATGACCGAAGCTGATTATAATGAGCAGCTGACATTTTTGCTGAAGGTGCGGGATAAGTTCAACGAAATTCAAAAGGCGATTAAAGACATCCGGTTAGTTAGAACGCAATTGAATGATTTTACCTCGCGGATAGATACCGCCAATACAAAGGAGGTAAAGAAACTTGCAGACAGTATCAATAAAAAAATTACCGGTGTCGAGGAGGCGTTGTACCAAACAAAATCAAAAAGCAGCCAGGACCCTTTAAATTATCCCATCCGTTTAAATAATAAGATCATTGCCCTGTTCGGTTACGCCAATAGTGGCTATAATGTGCCCAATCAACAGGTTAAGGAGGCATTTCAGGAATTAAGTGCCCAGGCAGATAGGCAGTTAGAAGTTTTGAAACAGGTAATGACGTCCGATATTAAGCAATTCAATAAGCTCGTACACGAAAAGGCAATCCCGGTTATAGGGTTAAAAAAATAACATACTTTTCACCTATTAAAAAAATAAAGTCCCCGCATGAGGGACTTTAATTTTTTAAGGTGAGTTTTTCAGAGATGAAGCAAATGGTTGATCGAATATTGAAAAGGTGCCTCATGGTTAGCAAGGCCTATTGCGCAGCCTGTTTGCAAAAGTCTATCCACCTTTAGCCAACTTGCCTTAATAAAATCATAAAATCCAAACAGACAAAATGATGCCAAAAGCGATAAATAAAAAATCCCACCAAATGGCGGGATTAATTTGTTTTGTTTTTCAATTAACCACTGGTTTTTCATGGATAAAAGGAAAACGGAGCATTTGAATTAAAATGCAAAGCCGGTTTTTCGAATAGTAAAGGATTTAAAACGGGGTTCATAGAAATGGATTCAAAAGGGTAGAGAACAATTGAACAGGCTGTAAAACTAAGGTGGTTAAAAGCTAAAATGAACACTATAAAGATTTGATAGTATCCGAATGAGACGTTCGTGCATAGTAAGTTTACGAGCACAGAGGTGGAAACTACTATGAATGCCATTTCCGGTTTTTATTTTAAAAGCATTGCTTGTCAAGGGCTAACAAATATTATGGAGAGACCAAATAAGTGATCAATGCAAATTGAATGGAAATTGAAGGGTGGATTAAATTCCAAAATGACACAAATAAAAAATCCCGCAGGACAAGCGGGATAATTTTTTTGTTTTCCGATTAGCTTGTTGGTTTTTCAAAGCAATTGGAAAAAACATCCAACCCATAAAGGTTAGATCAATGTTGGTTTTTCGGACAAAGGATAATAAAACGGGGTTTCAAAGAATTGGATTTCGTAAGGGTAGCGGATAACTACGGATACAAATATACGCCAGATACAGGAGCGTATATATCGGTTAAAGATTTTGAAGTGCCCAAATACGACGTTAAAACAGCCGCGATTTGGGAGGGAATTTTCCCAACGGGAGAAGGTTGTTAGTCATTCAGCAGGTCGGGCCGGCGTTGTTCTGTTCTTAAAACGGATTGATCGTGCCGCCAAACATCTACTTTTTTTGGATCACCTTGCAGCAAAACTTCCGGCACCTTCCATCCTTTAAAATCGGCGGGACGTGTATAAACCGGGGGCGCCAATAAATTATCCTGGAAAGAATCAAAAAGTGCGGAAGTTTCATCGTTTAAAACACCTGGTAATAACCTGCCTACTGAGTCTACAATTACCGCCGCTGCTAACTCTCCGCCACTCAATACAAAATCCCCTATCGATATTTCCATGGTAACATAGTGTTCTCTTATTCGCTCATCAATGCCTTTGTAATGTCCGCAAATGATCAGCAGATTTTGTTTCATGGAAAGCCTGTTGGCCTTTTGTTGATTATAGCGCTCACCATCAGGTGTCATAAAAATGATCTCATCATATTCTGTTTGCTCGCAAAGGTGGTCAATAGCATTTGCCAATGGCTCAGGCATCATAACCATACCGGCGCCGCCACCATATTGATAATCGTCCACCTGCTTTTGTTTGTTTGTACTGAAATCCCGCAGGTTTATCACGTTCACTTCCAGCAAACCCCGCTCTTTAGCCCGACTTAAAATGGAATGTGCAAAGGGGCTTTCAAGTAACGCAGGCACAACGCTGATGATATCGATTTTCATGCAGCAAACTTACTAAGGATAAAAGGTATATGAGCGCCCCTTCCATTTAATCATAACCTGGCGTATCACCGGTAAAATCTTCCAGGTTACGTCTTTCTTTTTTGGTAGGCCTTCCAATTTTACTCTGGCGTTTACCGGTATGAAACGAAGCCGCCAGCGATTTCATTTTTTCGACTTCTTCCGCCGGGGTCATGTCAATATAAAAATTGACTGCTTCGCTAAACTGAAGCCGGGTATGCAGTAAGCCGGTAACTTTTAACAGCCATTTGCGGGCTTCCGTTTTTACTTCAAACTCATCGCCCAAATTAACCGTTTTGGATGCTTTTACTGTGTTGCCCTGCAACCTTACTTTTCCTTTGTCGCAAGCTTCGCTGGCAAGGCTGCGGGTTTTAAACAAGCGTATAGCCCACAAGTATTTATCAATTCTTAGTTTTTCTTTTGGAGCTGGCATGCTAACAAAATTTACTCTTGTTTTAAAAAGAACATCGGCTTACTTCTTCATCTCCGCAAAATATTTATGGAAGTACGGTATGGTTTCGATGCCCTTATAAAAGTTAGTGATATCAAATTTTTCATTTGGACTGTGCAGGTTATCGCTGTCTAACCCAAAACCGAGAAATACAGTTTTCAAACCTAATTCACTTTCAAACAAAGAAGTAATTGGAATGCTTCCTCCACCACGAACGGGAATGGGCGGTTTGCCAAACGTTGTGTCGATAGCTTTGGCGGCAGCCTGGTATTCAATACTGTCAACCGGTGTTAAATACGGATCGCCACCGTGATGTTCCGATGCCTTAACGGTTACATTGGGTGGGGCGATCTTTTCAATATGTTTGATTAGTAGTTCCGTCATTTTCTGGTGCTTTTGATTGGGCACCAGCCGACAACTGATTTTTGCAAAAGCCTTTGATGGCAATACTGTTTTTGCTCCTTCGCCAGTATAGCCACCCCAAATACCATTCACTTCCAAAGTAGGGCGAATGCCAGTTCTCTCGTTAGTGGTATAACCTTTTTCGCCCCATAGTTCCTTCACCCCAAGATCAGTGATGTATTCATCTTCATTATAAGGTGCCTTTGCCATTTCAATCCTTTCTACTTCACTTGAATCTAATACGTCGTCGTAAAATCCGGGAATAGTTATATGATTGTTTTCATCGTGAAGGCTGGCTATCATTTTAGACAAAATGGTAATTGGGTTTGCAACAGCACCACCGTATACTCCACTGTGCAAATCGCGGTTGGGCCCGGTTACTTCCACTTCAATGTAACTGAGTCCGCGTACGCCCACATCAATGCTGGGCGTATCCAAACTTAACATTGCGGTATCGCTTATCAATATCACATCTGCCTTTAATAGTTCCTTATTTTCTTTGATGAAGGTACCCAGGTTAGGGCTGCCTACTTCTTCCTCACCTTCAATAATGAACTTAACATTGGTTGGCAGCGTGTTGGTTTGCACCATTGTTTCAATTGCTTTGATGTGCATGTAAAACTGCCCCTTATCATCGCAGGCGCCACGTGCATATATTTTACCATCCTTTATTACGGGATCAAAAGGTCCGCTATTCCATAGTTCCAACGGGTCGGCGGGTTGTACATCGTAATGGCCATATACCAGCACAGTAGGTTTTGCAGGGTCTATTATTCGTTCGCCATATACTATAGGATGCCCCGCCGTTGTATAGATATCAACTTTATCAATTCCGGCGTGTTGCATTCGTTCCTTTACAGCCTCGGCACATTTAACCATATCTTTTTTATTCTCGCTGCGTGCACTTATGCTGGGTATACGAAGCAAGTCCAAAAGTTCATTTAAAAACCTGTCTTTGTTTTGTAGCTGGTAATCTTTCCACGATTGCATAAAAAAGATTTAAGAAGGGATAAATTAAAAAAATCAGGTTGCGAAAAAAGGAAGAAAAGTGAATGTTGGAAGCCAGCCGCTGAGCCATAAAAAGCACCGATAT
>JANPIA010000421.1:0-12252 GCA_031424735.1 Segetibacter sp. | reverse complement strand
TAGCGGCTGAGCAAACACCCGATAACCCGGGCTGGTACCAGGGAACTGCCGATGCGGTAAGGCAATCACTTCGCCACGTAGGTATCAACGATTTTGAATACGTGCTGATACTAAGCGGCGACCAGCTTTATCAAATGGATTTTGGCGATATGATAGCCGCACACAAAAATGCAGGTGCCGAAATAACCGTAGCCACCATACCCGTGGTGGAAAGAGAAGCTACCGAGTTCGGTATTTTAAAATCGGATGAAAATAATAACATCACATCCTTTATTGAAAAGCCTAAAAAGGATTTACTGCCCGATTGGATAAGCGATACCGGACACGAAATGCAACGGCAGGGAAGGAACCACCTGGGCTCCATGGGCATCTATGTTTTTAACCGCGAAACGTTGTTTGATTTGCTGGAAGATAAAATGAAAGATGCCACCGATTTTGGTAAGGAGATATTGCCAACCGCATTGGGTAAGTATAAAGTAACCAGTTTTCAGTACGATGGTTACTGGACCGATATTGGAAACATCTATTCGTTTTACGAAGCCAACCTTGCGCTTACGCAGGAAATTCCTCCGTTCAATTTGTTTGATAAAGACCAGACAGTTTATACCCGTCCGCGCATGTTGCCGCCGGCAAAAATCAGCGGCACCACGCTGGAAAAAACGCTTATTGCAGAAGGCTCTATTATTCATGCAAGCCGTATTGAAAACAGTGTAATTGGTATCCGTTCGCGGATTGGGCATGGTACAACCATAGTAAGCAGCTACCTTATGGGTAACGATTATTATGAAACCATAGAAGAGATTGCCCGCAGCCACCAGAAAGGAAAACCCAATATTGGCATTGGTGAACGGTGTTATATTAAAAATGCTATTGTTGATAAAAACTGCCGCATTGGTAACGATGTAAAAATTGTTGGCGGTAAGGGTGCCGAAAATACGGATCACGAACTATACAGTATTAAGGATGATATAGTGGTAGTAAAGAAAAATGCGATACTGCCCGATGGTTTTGTGATACAGTAAATATTTGGTAGGATAGCAATTGTGGCGCAAAAAAATGATGCCGGCAGAAGCATTTGTTGTGTATTAAAATAGCCAACCTCGCAAGTACAAAAACTACGACAAGCGTTTATAGTAAAAGGCGTGTGTTAAAAGAACAACCATTAGAATTAGTTGATTTTTTAAACAAAAGAGTAAATGAATATTGCAGGCAGAGATGCCTGCAATATTCATTTATGGGAACTAGGAATAAATCTGACATGGCATAAATTTTTAAAATGAAATAATTCATTTTAATCAATTTAAAGCAGCACGTATTCACGGTCCACGTACCGTAACGTTTGATACGGTGGATGATCCTAAAATAATAGAGAACCGAGATGTTATTTTAAAGGTAACTGCCACCGCCATTTGTGGCTCCGATCTTCATATATATTCTGGCGGTTTACCACAACCACGACCCATGACCCTCGGTCATGAATTTATGGGTATAGTGGAAGAAGTTGGCTCAGCAATAAAAAATTTGAAACGAGGTGACCGCGTGGTAGTACCTTTTCCTATAGCCTGCGGGGGTTGCTTTTTTTGTAATCATCACCTGCCAGGTCATTGTGAAAACAGTAACCCGGATCATTACGGACCAGAGGGTGGATTGATGACAGAGAAAGGTGGTGCCTTGTTTGGCTATACTGATTTGTATGGCGGCTACGAAGGAGGACAAGCGCAATATGTTCGTGTACCCTATGGCGATTACGGACCGCGTATTGTTCCAGATAACCTTACCGACGAACAGGTATTGTTTCTTACAGACATTTTCCCCACAGGTAATACGGGTATAGACTGGGGCGAGGTGAAAGGCGGCGAGTCGGTAGCCATTTTTGGTTCGGGACCAGTAGGAATTATGGCTGCAAAAAGCGCCTGGCTGCGTGGTGCGGCACGGGTAATTATAGTAGACACTTTACAATACCGGCTTGATAAAGCAAAAGCTGCCGCCAATGCCGAAACCATTTTATGGGATAATGGTGTAAAGGAAGTGGTGGAACAAATTCGAGAAAAGACAAATGGGAGAGGCGCCGATGTTTGTGTGGAAGCCGTAGGGTTTGAACCAGACCGAAGTTTATTGGAAAAAGCAAAGGCGGTAATTAACGTAGAAGCAGGCTCAACAAAAGTGCTTGAAGCATGTATGAGTGCTGTGCGGAGGGGTGGCATTGTTTCGGTGCTGGGAGTATACCCTACTACCTACGACAATTTTCCGATCGGGCAGTTTTTTGATAAAGGAATAATTATGAAAGGAGGACAGGCGCCTGCACATAAATATATTGACGAATTGCTGGCTTATGTAGTTGCCGGCAGGGTACAACTCGATGATATCATTACACATCGCTTACCATTATCAGAAGTTGCACATGCCTACGATATATTTAAAACTAAGAAAGAAGATTGTGTAAAAGTGGTGCTTGATCCGTGGAGTTAGCAGATGCTGAAGTAGCAGGTGACTTGCATTTAGCGATCAGGAAGGCAAGTTTACTTTTGAAATATTTACATAAAGATTGGAGCTTCGCAGAAGTTGCCGTTTGGTCATTACTGCGGAGCTTTTATTTTTGGGTTGACTTACGGCATTCTGTAGTTCAATTTTTATTTTTTGCGTGATGTTTTAAGGTACAAGAGTGCGACGCAACCTGGCTTATTAGCGCGAAAATGCCGGTAACACAAACAAATTTTTCTACATCCTTAACCGGATGTTTTTTTATACTACTTTTAGAACATGTAATTAATACACATTAATTAAAACCGAACGATTGCTTATGGACCTTAACCTGACGGATGCATCCCTGCATCCACCACTGGTGCGCAAGCCCAGGCTCACTTTCATCCAGATATTCAACATGAGCTTTGGCTTTTTTGGAATACAGTTTGGATGGGACCTTCAACGGGCTAACATGGGACCCATTTATGAATACCTGCACGCCAGTCCCGAACAAATCCCCCTTCTTTTTTTAGCAGCACCATTAACCGGTTTGATTGTACAACCCATCATTGGTTATATGAGCGACCGCACCTGGCACCCGTGGTGGGGCAGAAGAAGACCCTACTTTTTTGTAGGCGCTGTGCTCAGTACCATCTGCCTTTTTTTTATGCCCAACAGTCCAACGCTTTGGATTGCGGCGGGTCTACTTTGGATACTGGATACATCGGGTAACATTGCCATGGAACCTTTCAGGGCTTTTGTGGCCGATAAACTGAATGAACGCCAGCGCACGCAGGGTTTTGCCATGCAAAGTTTAATGATCGGTTTGGGTGGAAGCATTGCCTCTGCTTTACCCTGGTTGCTGGCAAACTGGTTTGGTGTATCGCGTACAAGTACCGATGGTACCATACCCGACTCGGTTAAGTTTGCTTTTTACATTGGGGGAACTATTTTTCTGTTATCGGTGCTCTATACCATTTTTACCTCTAAAGAATACCCGCCGGCCGATGTTGGCTTTAAGGAAAAAGTAAAGGAAAGCAACAAAGGTTTTGGTGGAGGCGTTGCTGAAATTTTGCATTGTGTTACGCACATGCCTGCTAAAATGAAACAGTTAGCGCTGGTTCAGTTTTTTACCTGGCCGGGTTTGTTCTTAATGTGGTTTTATTACAGCACTGCTGTTGCCCGCAATATTTTCGGCGCCTCAAGCGAAACCGATCCAGTTTATACCCAAGGTGTTGAATTTGCGGGTTTAACCTTATCGTACTACAATGTTATAGCTTTTGCATTTGCATTACTTATACCGGTAATTGCAAAACATGCCGGTCGTAAATTAACGCATAGTTTGTGTTTGCTTTGCGGCGCTGCGGGGTTGATATCGGTAGGTTTTGTTACCCAAAAATATGAGCTATACCTGTGTATGACGGGTGTGGGCATTGCTTGGTCGAGCATTCTTTCCATGCCATACGCTATGTTGGCCGGCTCGCTGCCCGAAGACAAGATTGGCGTGTACATGGGCATTTTTAACTTCTTTATTGTATTGCCCGAGATCATTGCCTCTTTGTTTTTTGGCTGGATAATGGAACACCTGCTGGGCAACAACCGTATGCTTGCCGTGCAAATTGGCGGTGTATTAATGATACTTGCTGGTGTGATTTGCTACTTTATTGTGAAGGAAACGAAAGCTGAATCAAATGCCATCAATTATGCAGATGGGTCGTAGCATTCTTCACACCTTTTTTCAAACAAACTGATAAAATTTTATAAGATGAGCAGACTGTTTTCATTGATCCTTATTATTTGCATAAAGCTTTCCGGGTACGCACAAAACGTTGATGTTTACCCGACGAACTGGTGGGTGGGTATGAAAAACCAAAATCTTCAATTGATGTTGCATGGTTCTGCATTAAGGGGCGCAACCGGTGTATCTATTTCGTACCCCGGTATAACGGTTAAAAAAATAAATAAGGTAGATAATGCTAACTATTTGTTTGTGGATGTGGTAATTGGGGCTACCGCAAAAGCAGGTAGGTTCAATATTACAATCAAAGGAACAAACGCTGCCGTTAGCTACGAGCTTAAAGCGCGGCGTAATGGTAATGGAAAAGAATATGCAAAGGGCGTCACCTCATCCGATTTTATTTACCTGCTTATGCCCGACCGATTCTCCAATGGCGAGCCTTCAAACGATCAATTTACAGATACAAGAGACACCGTAACCGACAGGAGTATCGCATTGAGTTATCATGGCGGCGATATAAAAGGCATCATCAATCATTTGGATTACCTGACCGATTTGGGCGTAACAAGTCTTTGGCTAACGCCGGTTTTAAAAAACGATATGCCGCCAACCAAAGAAGCGGTGGGGATGGTTACCGGCTACCATGGATATTGGATAACCGATCATTATGAAATTGATAAGCGATATGGTGGAAAGCAAGCTTACGCTGACCTGGTGAATGCTGCCCATAAAAAAGGAATGAAAATCATTCAGGATGCAGTGTACAATCATGTAGGGTCGGAGCATTGGTTCGTGCTTGACCCGCCTACTAAAGACTGGATCAATCATTGGCCGGCTTACCAGGGAACCCATCATCGCGAAGAGACACTGATGGATGCCTACACCAACAAAGCAGATTATAAGATAATGGTGGAAGGGTGGTTCACACCAGGCTTGCCCGACCTGAATTTAACCAACCCATACCTCGCTAATTTTCTTATACAACATGCCATTTGGTGTACCGAATATTTTGGTATTGATGGCTGGCGAATTGATACTTATAAATATTGCGACCTGCGCTTTATGAACAAAATAAATGCAGCACTGGCAAAGGAGTTTCCATCGCTCACCATGTTTGGCGAAGCGGTTGCAGCCAATGTACCGCTGCAGGCATTTTTTGCAGAAAATAATATGAACATCCCCTTTAAAAGCAACCTGCCCGGTGTGTTGGATTTTCCGTTGCGCAATGCAATGCTGGATGGTGTAAGGCAGAACTATGGCTGGAATGAAGGGGTGAACCGCATCTACACCACTTTATCGCAGGATGGTCTTTATAAAAACCCTTACCGTAATTGTATTTTTTTAGATAGCCACGATGAAGACCGTTATTTTTCAACCATCGGCGAAAACATGGATAAGTATAAGATGGGTATAAACTGGTTGTTTACGTTGCGTGGAATTCCTCAGCTATATTATGGTACGGAGATATTGATGAAAAATTTTAAGAACCCATCGGATGGAATGGTTCGGTTAGATTTTCCGGGTGGCTGGGATGGCGACAGGGAAAATAAATTTTTACCCGCCGGAAGATCGAAGAAAGAAAGTGAAGCATTTGACTATGTAAAAAACCTCGCTAATTTCAGAAAGAAATCATCTGCATTAACCACAGGAAAACTGATGCAGTTTGCCCCGCAGGATGGTTTGTACGTTTACTTTAGGTACGATGGAAAACAGAACGTGATGATAGCCACCAACACCGGCGAAAAAACGATGGTAGTTAACATGGATCGGTTTAAAGAAAGAACCAATGGATTTACAAAACTTCGCAATGTTGTAACGGGTATAAATACAGACCTCGCATCGTTCACCCTAAATGCAAAAGAAAGCGGTGTGTACGAAATGATAAAATGATTTTGCAGGGACATGTCGCGACCTGTCCCTGCAAATCATCTAATGTTATACTGTTGTAACAGCAACTACATTCCTTCTTCCCATCCGGTTAATGGCTTTGATCATTAAAAATATAATGATGGCAAGAATGAAAAAATCGATCATGGTTGTTAGGAAATTTCCCCATGCCAATACATTACCTACTTTTCTTGCCTCTTCAAGCGAAAGGTTTGGGTTTGCATCCCGTGCAGCTTTTACTGCATCCGATAACGGCGTATAAGAATTGGTAAACCCCTGTGGACCTACTACCAATCCAACAATAGGCATGATGATATCCTTTACAAGCGAGTCGACAATTTTTGCGAATGCGGCTCCTATAATTACGCCGATCGCCAGGTCCATAACATTGCCTTTTAAAGCAAATTCTTTGAATTCAGAACTGAAACTCATAATAGATAGTTTAGGGTTAAATAATAAATGAATATACAAAACACAAAAGTTTATTGCCCTAATACTTATCATTTGGCAGCCACCATTTACTTGAAAAGAATCTGCCTGATTTTAAGTTCAGTGCGAGGTAATTTCAGGCAACGATCCATAGCTTACCAAGTCTTGTTTCATTATCTTTACTATCAAACCCACACTTATGGCAGCTAAAAAAAATATTGAAAAAACAAGTATTGAAGTTGCTGAGAGTGTTCAAACAGCCGGTAGTGAAACACACGAAGACGTCAAGCCAAAAAAGAAAAAGTCCGGCGTTACTGGTTCGGTAACGAAGTATGAAGAACTACACTTTATTGATACCGTTTTGCCGGTATGGAATTATTCAATTTTTTCGGATGAAGATATACGCAACTTTCAGCAGGGAACGCATTACAGCATTTATAATTTCTTAGGAAATAAGCAGCTGGAAGTATTGGATACAAAGGGAACTTATTTTGCAGTTTGGGCACCCAATGCAACCTTCGTTTCTGTTATCGGCTACTTCAATCATTGGAATAAAGAATCGCACCAATTGTTTGTAAGGCAAGATAACTCGGGCATTTGGGAAGGTTTTATTCCGCATGTTTTATCTGGCGAAGCCTATAAATATCACATACATGGCTTCAATGGTTTAAAAATGGATAAGGGTGATCCGTATGCGCACTACTGGGAGAAACGACCGCATACCGCATCTATAACCTGGGCTATTCATCACGAGTGGAAAGATGGCAGGTGGATGCGTAACCGCAAAAAACACAACTCGTTGGATGCGCCGTATTCCGTGTACGAGGTTCACCTGGCAAGCTGGATGCGCCCCGATAAAAACGATGAGGAAACGTACAACTCTTATGGTCAAATTACGGAGCGGTTGGTACCGTATGTAAAAGACATGGGTTTTACGCACGTGGAGTTTATGCCCGTGATGGAACACCCTTTTGATGGAAGTTGGGGATACCAGGGCACCGGTTTTTTTGCACCAACAAGTCGCTTTGGTTCGCCGGAGGAATTTGCTCATTTAGTGGATGCCATGCACCAGGCAGGCATTGGTGTTATTTTAGATTGGGTACCATCTCACTTTCCGTACGATGCACATGGCTTATACATGTTTGATGGTACACATACCTATGAATATGCTGATATGCGTAAAGGTTTTCATCCCGACTGGAACTCCTATATTTTCAATTATAAAAGGGGAGAAGTAAAATCATTTCTAATAAGCAGCGCAAGGTTTTGGTTCGAAAAATTTCATATCGATGGCGTACGGGTAGACGCCGTTTCATCTATGCTGCGGTTAGACTACAGTCGTAACGAAGGAGAATGGGAACCCAATGAGCATGGTGGTAATGGTAACATGGAAGCCATCGCTTTCATTAAAGATCTTAACGAAACCATTTACCGCGATTTTCCGGATGTACAAACCATTGCCGAGGAATCAACCGATTGGCCGGGCATTAGTAAACCAACCTTTGCCGATGGATTGGGGTTTGGTATGAAGTGGATGATGGGCTGGATGCATGATACACTGGATTACTTTAAAATGGATCCGTATTTCCGCCAGTTTCACCAGGACAAGTTTACTTTCAGCATGATGTATTATTATGATGAGAACTTTATGTTGCCCCTTAGTCATGATGAAGTAGTGCATGGTAAAAGCCCTATGCTGTACAAAATGCCCGGCGATGAATGGCAGAAATTCGCCAACCTCCGGCTGATGTACACCTACATGTTCACCCATCCCGGAGCGAAACTGTTGTTTATGGGAAACGAGTTTGGTGCAACAAACGAATGGAACTACAAAAGTGAGCTCCAGTGGGAGTTACTTCAGTTTGAACCACATAGGAAATTGCAGCAGTGTGTAAAAAACCTAAATAAATTGTACCGGTCGCTACCAGCTTTGTATGAGCAGCAATTTAAAACGGAAGGTTTTGAATGGTGGGATTTAAACCACCGGCAGGAAAGTATTGTGGTAACAAGAAGGAAAGGATTAAAATCAAAAGACGATGTGCTGATTATATTGAACATGACTTCTGTGCCCCGATTCGACTTTGATATATACGTGAAAGACAAAAAGGTTTGGAAAGAAGTTTTTAATAGCGACCTTACTGATTATTACGGAAGCGGTAATATTTATAATCCAAATATCATCTCACAGGTTGTTAACAAAGAGGACGGGCTTCTTAAATTGACTTTAAATTTACCACCATTAGGAGGTATAATTTTGAAATGAGGAAGTTTCGTCTCAAATTGGGACAAATCTGGTGAGTTATTGAAAAAACCACCAACTCGTTTCTTTATGATCAAGTCAGCTCTGCTCGCAACAGCCTGTATGGTATGTTTGCAAGGTTTCTCCAACTCCTCCAAAGACAGTGTTTCGTTTTATTTAAAACAAGCCCAGGAATTTAAGGACTCCCGAAAAATTTGGGATGCCGATAAGTGTTTTCAAAAAGCCCTGCAGTTCGATGCATCTGATGAACAGGTGCGTATTGCCTATGGTAACTACCTGGTTGACCAACACAAGTTTTTCCCCGCTGTTGAGCAATACGGTAAGGTCCTCGAAAAAAATATTAATCATCCTGTTGCAATACAAAAAATGACCGATCTCAGTTTTACCCTGCGCCGGTGGAACGATGTGATCATGTATGGTACCAAGCTTTCAACCGTTAATAATGCAAGCAAAGTGAACTACATGATGGGCAAAGCGCATTATGAAAATGAGAATTATGGCCAAGCCGAAAAGTTTTTGGCGCAGGAAGTGAGTTTGAATCCAAAAGCATCGGAGGCGGTCAGCCTTTTAGGCAAGGTTTATATAGAGTTGAGTAATTACAAACAGGCAATTGCTGTTTACAACCAGGCATTGAACCTCGACCCCAATAACAACCAAATGATTTATGAACTTGGCTTGTTGTATTATACCATGAATAACGAGAAGGAGGCAGTTAGGTATTTTGAGCTTGCTATACAAAAGGGTTATAAAAAAGACCTGGATATGTTGGAAAATATGGGTCTTGCTTATCTTGGATTTGATTTGGCAAAAGGTGTTGAAACGCTTAACCAGGTGTTGGCAATGAAACCCGGCAACAGCGAAATCCTCTTCCAGGTGGCACAGGCATATTATAAAGCAGAAAAATTCCAGGATGCATCTGATGCTTACAAAAAAATATACGATGCCGATCCATCAAATGTCAGGGCTTTTTACATGAGCGGCGTTGCGCTTATAAAAAAAGGAGACAAAAATAAAGGCGCAATGATTTGCGACCAGGCTATAAGGATGGACCCCAGTTTAGCCCAGCTAAAATCAGCCAAATCAATATTTTAAAACGATCCATAATAAAAATCAAAAGCGATTTGAATGGTCGCTTTTTTTGTGCCGGAATGTTTTAGAAGTGTAGTTGTATTTTTGTTTGAGTGGCTTTTGGTGGAGCTATATTGAAAAACAAAGGAATTAATGCCAACATATCATCTCACTATATCCGGTAAAGTACAAGGGGTATTTTATCGTGCATCGGCAAAACAAATCGCCAGTAAAACTGGCATAACTGGTTGGATAAAAAACACGAAAGAAGGTAATGTAGAAGCTATGGTAAGCGGAACAGAAGATCAACTGCAGCCATTTTTAGCATGGTGTAAACAAGGTCCATCGGGAGCAAGGGTATTAAATGTGCAAATCATGCCTGAACAGGAGACGCACTTTAATGATTTCTCTATAAAAAAGGAGCTGAGCAGTTAAGAAGTTATCAGCATCTCTGCACTTTCTTCCTGTACTTTTTCAATACTCGCTTTTATACAAATTATTTTTCTGCCAACAAGCAGTATGCAAAAGCTAAGGATGGCGCAACCCGCCATCACCCCCGTCATGGGTAAAGCAGTTCCGTTACTTATCAAACTCACGAGTGCTGAAGTGGATGCGCCAATTGCCATTTGCAATCCACCCATTAACGCCGAAGCACTGCCCGCATTTTTTGAAAAAGGTGCCATAGATAAAGCGGAAGAATTTGGAAAAGTGAAACCCTGGCAGCTAAGAAAAATAAAGATCAACCCCACCGTACCAAGCAAGCCAAGTACACCAAAATAAGTACCGGCAAAAAGTGCTATACCCGTAATACCCTGGAAGAACAAAGCAACCCTTATGATCTGCTCACTAGTGTAGCGCCTGAGCATTAAACTGTTCAGCTGGCTCGATATAATTAAACCAATCGCAATCAGCGCAAATATCCACCCATACTGTTGTTCGGTAACTTTGAACAACTCCATAAAAACGAGTGGCGAGCCCGATATATAAGCATACAAACCTGCTGCCGCCACCGAGCCGGTTAGCGAGTACGTATAAAATTGAGGCACTGTTAAAACTGCAGCAAAGTTGCGGATAATTGCGGCTGGCTTAAGCGATAAGCCCGCATCGGGTTTACGGCTTTCGGGCAGGTAAAAATGCATAGTCAGCAATATTAAAGCCGACATTACTGTAAGAACAATGAACACCGAATGCCATCCCAGGGTGGCAGTAAGATAGCCACCAAGTGTAGGTGCAATTATAGGCGAAACACCAATCACCAGCATCAGCATCGAAAATACTTTTGCATTATCCTCTACCGGAAAAAGATCGCGAACCATTGCCCTTGATGCTACCATACCAGCACAGCCGCCCAAAGCCTGCACCAGCCTTAGCGCTATCAATGCATCTACCGACGTTGCCACTGCACAGCCTATGGAAGCAAGCAGGTAAATAGATAAACCTATATAGAGTGGGCGCTTCCTGCCAAACCTATCCAGCAGCGGACCATACAATAATTGCCCGGCTGAAATACCTATAAAAAAACTTGATAACGACAGCGATACTTTTGCTATGGTAGTATGGAGGTCGTTGGCAATGGCGGGGAAACCGGGCAGGTACATATCAATAGAAAAAGGGCCGATGGCCGATAACATTCCTAAAATAAGTATGAGAAAAAATTTTTTTCGTCCGGTCATGTTTGCAGGTTGTTGTAAAACTATGCCACGCCTTTGTGCATGCAAACAAATATAACATTACACATCCTCTATAAGTTCTTCAAACGCTGCTCACTAATTATTATCAGGATCTTTTTTGTTTGCCGGCAGTAGATTATAAATGAAACTTTGCTTGCGACGCTCCTGTTCACATTTTTATTTCATGGCAACTTTTCCAGTGTTAAAGCAAAAAAATCAGGTAACAACCCTATTACATTTTTAAAACCTGCTCCCATATTTTCTCATTCACCGGTATACCTTCCTGCAAATTTTTTTGCCGGGTTGATAATGTTTTTTCCCCGGGGTAGCGTACATTTTGGCTTTCACCTTTTGTAAAAGCAATCATTTCATCAACCGTTTCGCTTTCTGTCTTTTCAACATCTATACACATAAAAAACTGCGATACGCCATACTCTTTTCCGCCCGCCGATATTTGGGCGGTCGATCTTCCACCCGATAAAGCGCTTACCATCACATCCAGCATAAACGATAAGCCGGAACCTTTCCAAAACCCAATTGGCAGCGCCCGTTTTGACCGGCTGATTTTTGACGGATCGTTTGTAAGGTTGCCTTCTTCATCGTAGCCGCCTGTAACAGGTAATTGTTCTCCTTTCAATTCATACTCCTGCAACTTACCGTACGAGAACTGAGACATGGCCATATCCAGCACCAAATGGCCTTCCTTCCGCGGTACGGCAATAATCAGCGGGTTGTTG
>JANPIA010000420.1:0-8429 GCA_031424735.1 Segetibacter sp. | reverse complement strand
ACGATCGCCAGGGTACGGGTCATGCTATAGAGCTGACACGAAATATTGTTGGTGGCGAAGAAGTGTTTGTATGCCTTGGCGATACCATTTGTGATTACGATGTGAAGGAAATGATCAGCAGTCCTTACAATATGCTGGGCGTTAAAAAAGTTGATGATCCCCGCAACTTTGGCGTGGCAGAAATTAACGAAGCGGGCTTTATAGATCATGTTGTGGAGAAGCCTTCTATCCCAAAAAGCAACATGGCTTTGGTTGGATTGTATAAAATAAAAGAGACAGATGTATTGTATGGATGCATCCATCTTCTATTTACGGAAAATATAAAAAGCTATGGCGAATACAACCTTACCGATGCGCTCGACTGTATGATACAGCGTGGCACTAAGTTTAAAGCCATGAAAGTGCGTAACTGGTTTGATTGCGGTAAAAAAGAAACCTTGCTGGAAAGCAATGCAACGCTGTTAAAAAAATCGGGTGGTAATGTAAAAGGCACCCACGATTACAATGATACCATCATAATACCACCCGTAAGTATAGCACCTGGTTGCACTATAAAAAGCTCCATCATTGGTCCGCATGTTGCCATAGGTGCCAACACAAATATTCAACATTCAATTGTTCGCGAAAGTATTATTGGAAGTTATACCAACCTGTACGAGGTGGTTATTGACAACTCACTTATTGGCAGCGATGCCTCCGTAAAAGGCTTAAGCCGCAGCCTGAATATTGGTGATAATACAGAGATTGAATTTGGGTAACTGTTTTGACAGAATTTGCGGGAGCTGTTGTTCGTTGCCGACCACCAGCTTGCATTTTTCAACCAGAGGCACCTGTTGTTTGTTCAGCATAAAAAATTTGTTCTCCGTCGGCACCACCCGAAATAACCGAATTTTTCGAAGTGTTGAAATAGTGTGTATACCCCGGTTGTTATGGTTGATGGCCCACAACAATATTCGCGACCAACAACAACATCCTGACCTTTTAACCTGCCAGCCTTTTTACACTTCTCATTGTTTTACCTCTTTGCCCTGATAATATCAACGCGCTGTTTGCAAATCCGTGTTTCTGTAAACTTGCCTAATATTGCGTTCCCAAAAAAAGCACATGCCTGCATTTGAAAATCGTATCACCCAACTTTTTAACATTGAGTTTCCCATAGTACAGGCAGGCATGGTATGGGCAAGCGGCTGGAGACTTGCCAGTGCTGTTAGTAACGCTGGTGGCATCGGTTTAATTGGCAGCGGCAGTATGTACCCCGAAATTTTGCGGCATCATATTCGGCAATGCAAGCAGGCAACTAACAAACCATTTGGTGTTAATGTGCCTTTGCTATATCCTGCAATTGATAAACATATCGAGATCCTTATAGAAGAAAAAGTTCCCATTGTTTTTACAAGTGCAGGTAATCCCAAAACATGGACTTCTTTATTACGCGACAACAACATTACGGTAGTGCATGTGGTGAGCAGCAGCCTGTTTGCACAAAAAGCTGAAGCTGCCGGTTGCGATGCTGTTGTTGCCGAGGGCTTTGAAGCAGGCGGCCATAACGGGCGGGAAGAAACAACATCGCTGGTATTGATACCCGCTGTAAGTGCAGCGGTTAAAATACCCGTGATAGCGGCAGGTGGAATTGCAACAGGCAGGCAAATGCTGGCGGCAATGGTATTGGGTGCAGAAGGCGTTCAGGTGGGTAGTCGCTTTGTTTGTTCGCCGGAAGCATCGTCGCACATTAATTTTAAGAATGCCATATTGCAGGCGAAGGAGGGAGATACCATGCTGTCGATGAAAAAGTATATTCCTGTTCGTTTGTTAAAAAACCAATTCTTCAAAACCATACACGAGGCAGAGATCAATGGGGCTGATGTCGACCTTTTAAAAACCATACTTGGTAAAGGCAGGGCAAAAAAAGGCATGTTTGAAGGTGACCTTGACGAAGGCGAACTTGAAATAGGACAGGTTGCCGCACTGGTAAACGAAATGAAGCCAGCAGCTGATATTCTGCGTGAAATCTGGCAGGATTTTAGTTTAGCTTTGGAACATCCTTTAATCTAAGTGCACATGAAATCCTGTAAAAAAATATTGCTTCCGGCAATCCTGTTGTTTTTCATTTCTCCGATTATCGCTCAAAAAATCGCAACAGTAAAAGGTTCTGTAAAGTCTGCTTCCAGCAAAGCCCCGTTAATTGAAGCGGTCATCACTTTATCGTCACCGGCATTGGAAGGAAGTAAAATAGCCCTGACCGACTCTACCGGGAATTATAAAATTACCGGGCTGCCGCCCGGTGTTTACAGCATTACATTCGAAATGGAAGGTTTCAAAACTTCGGGCAAGAGCGAAATTGAAATAACCGACGGCGCCGTGGTGGGGGTTTCTATAGAAATGGCCAGGGCACGCGACGGTGCAAAAACCAAAACAAAGGAACGCATCATACTTGTAAGTAATAAAAACGGGTCCCGCTAAGACCCGTTTTCATTTTGCTTCTAAAACCGCAGGATCAAAAAAGTTTCCTTTTGTCTGCGCGGTTGATGATCAATTCTTCCTGAAGGTCCACTTCCACATTTCTTTCCAGGTTACTTTTTTACCATACATCAAAATACCCACGCGATAGATTTTTGCACTCAGCCAGGTGGTTACTACAAAGCCGCCAAATAACAACAGCATACTTAGGCCCAGTTGCCAGTAGGGTACGGTGCCCGGTACACCAAAAGGTATACGTGCCATCATAACAATGGGCGAACAAAATGGTATAAGGCTACTCCATGTTGCCAGGCTTCCTGCCGGGTTGGTTATGGCATTTATCATGATAACAATGGAAATGATGATAGGCATGGTGATAGGTAATAATAAACTTTGTGCATCTTGTGGGTCTTCGTTAACCGCACTTCCCACTGCCGCAAACAACGATGCATAAAACAGGTAACCAAACAAAAAGTAAAACAGGAAGCAACCGATTATCAGGAACCAGTTTGCACTGCCAAGTGTTTCCTTTATTTGTGAGAATTGCGTGGCTGCAGTGTTGCCCATCATTGCGCTGCCGGTTTGTATTTGCTGGCTTGCATCCTGCGCCTGTTGCAATGTTTCCTGCGAGAAAATTGCGCCTGCAGCAGCGGATAAACTAATGATCAGCACAATCCATATAAGAAATTGGGTAAGCCCCACAGCGCCTATACCAATTATTTTTCCCATCATTAGCTGGAAAGGTTTTACCGACGATACCATTACCTCTGCAATACGGTTTGTTTTTTCTTCCATTACACCGCGCATAACCATTGTGCCATAAATAAACAGGGTGATGTAAATAAGGAAAGCGCTTGCATAGCCAATACCATAAGCCAGTTCGCTGTTGCCCTTTTGTATAGCGGAACCCTTTTCTTTAATCGCCTGGTCAAGCTCGGCTTTCGCTGCATTTTTCCGCAACGAGTCGAGTTGTTTTAAATCGATGTTGTACTTCGAACGGAGCACATTGTCTTCAAGCGAACGGTTGATGGTTTTTTCAACATTGGAGGCGGCTATCATGCCCATTTGTTTTTGGGAGATCAACCGGTAGCGGTTGCTATTTTCCGATGGGGTGTACAAAATAGCGGTATAGCCTTTCGACTTATAATTTACACTGTCAACGCCAGGTTTAAACTCAAACGATACCGCCTTGGAACCTTCCAGTTGTCCTTTAAAATAGCCGCCATTATCTACAACCGCTATTTTTTCTTTATCAACATTTTTTACGGAGATAACGGTTACCGCCACAATCAACCCAACAAAAAGCAAGGGCGTTAATATGGTAGAAAGTATAAACGTTTTTTTGCGAACACGGCTTAGGTATTCTCTTTTTATAATGAGCCAGATTTTATTCATGATTTGTTATTTGCAAGGTTGAGGGGAGCGATTATTGTTCGATGGTTTGAAACTGGCGTGTGGCTTTGGTGCCATCTACCAGCCGTATAAAAATATCGTTGAGCGACGGAAGGATTTCGTTGAAGCCAACAATAGTAGAGTGGTGTAAAAAATATTGGAGTACATCATTGCTGCGGCTATCGTTGTGGATCTTTACAGTCAGGCTATTTTCCTGCCGTTTGATCACTTCAAAAGCTGCGCTGCTAATATTATCCGGTACATCGCTTAGCTGTATGTTGAAGATATTCTCTTTAAATTCCTGCTTCACATTGTTCACTGTGCCATCCAGTATTTTTTTGCCCTGGTTGATGAGTATGATGTGATCGCAGATCTCTTCCACCTGCTCCATACGGTGTGTACTGAAAATAATGGTTGAACCATTTTGCGCCAGGTTGAATATTTCATCCTTAATCAGGTTGGCATTCACCGGGTCTAGTCCGCTGAAGGGCTCATCTAAAATGATCAATTTAGGGTCGTGCAAAACGGTTATAACAAACTGCAACTTTTGGCTCATCCCCTTGCTCAAGTCCTCCACCTTTTTATTCCACCAGCTTTCCATGCCCATCCGTTGAAACCAATATTTTACTTTTACCATGGCATCTGCACGGCTTAAACCTTTTAATTGCGCCAGGTACAATGCCTGTTCACCAATCTTCATTTTTTTATACAAGCCTCTTTCTTCGGGCATGTACCCTATGTATAATATGTCGTTGAGTGCATCAAACTTTCTGCCATTGAAAATTATCTCTCCCTGGTCGGGGTAAAATATGCCCGTGATCATTCGCAGTAGGGTGGTTTTGCCTGCGCCATTTGGACCAAGCAAACCAAAGATGCTGCCTTCCTCTACATTAAAGCTAATATCATCAACCGCTTTTTGTGTAGCATAATATTTTTGAAGATTTCTTAATTCTAACAAGTGCATAACTAAGTTTTAGTTTAATAATCAAATGTAAGTTTTCAGCCTTTGCAAATTCAACATTTATTTGAGCGGTATGGTTCTTAAAAATTTAAAAAACAATTATGTCGATAAATGATATTTTCGCCTGCTTCAATACAACACCAGCATATTTCTATGAAAAAAATCAACGGTTATATTCTTGCTGCAACGCTGTTCATTATTTTGCTTTCTTTGGGTAGCTGGGGCTTTCTGGTACATAAAACCACCCACCAGCTTTCAGTTTACCAATTACCATCGGGACTTAAAAAGTTTTATTATCGTAACATAGATTACCTGGTGAACAATGCACCCCGACCCGATATGCGACGAAATACCGACAGTACCGAAGCCCCTAAACATTTTATTGACCTTGAGAAATTTGGCGACTCGGCAGCCTTTAAAATGCCCTTACATTGGGATGACGCTGTGCGTATGTTTACAAAAGATACCTTGTTGGAATACGGCTACCTGCCTTACCAGGTGATGTTTATGAAAGATAGGCTAACGAATGCTTTCAGGTTGCGCAATGTGGATTCGATTTTGTTTTACTCCGCCGATATTGGTCATTATGTTGGCGACGCAGGTGTACCGCTGCATACCACCGTTAATTACGATGGGCAACTTACTAACCAGAAAGGTTTGCATAGCTTATGGGAGAGTTTTATCCCGGAAATTGAACTTTCAAACTACAACCTGCGCTCACGGCACAAAGCAACCTATCTTAACAACCCTGCTGAAAGTATTATGCAGGCTATACAGCAAAGTAATGCATTGCTACCCGGTATGCTTGCGAAGGAAATTGAGGTGTCTGCTTCGTTTACCGATACGCAGAAATACCGCATACAAATACGGCGGGGCAGAGAATCGAAAAGTTATACAACCGCTTTTGCAAAAGCATATGCAGCAGGTTTAAAAAACACCATCAATGATCAATTGATTGCAACTGCCAATTTGATAGCAGATTTTTGGTACACCAGTTGGGTAGATGGTGGCAAACCCAACATGGACGAACTTATTAAACCTGCTTTTACAAAAGCCGATAAAAGAACATTAAAAAAGGAAATCAAGTCGAACCGCCATAACCGGCTGCTTGCAGATAGCCTTCTTCGTTCCAAAAAAGCCAGTGTTGTAACCGGGTCCGAATAACTAAAGACACTGCTTTGGATCCACGGCTTAAAGCTAAACCACTACTGCGTATTTCTCTTGTCAAACCATCGCTGTACAGTAATTGCAAGGCTAACCGAAAGGATGGATACAATGATGCCTGCACCCACATCCAGCGGGAAATGCTGCCCTAAATAAACTCTTGAATAACCAACCAGCAGCGCTGTTATAAAGGCAAGCGCCAGTATATCTTTCCGCTTAACGGTAAGTGCAAACAATAAGGCAAAGGTGAAAGCCGTAGCGGTATGTCCTGATGGAAAGCTGCCTGTTGCATGCACCGTTACACCTTTTACATAATGGATACCGGCAACGTTTTCCAATGCTTTTTTAGGACGTAGTTCGTCTGGCAGAATCACGTATTTGAATACCTGTATAAATACGGTTGTAAATAGAAAGGCGGCCAGTATTAGCGGCAACAACTTTTTTCGTTTGGTAGTAAATATGGCAATCAGCCAAAGTATCCATAGCACTCCATCGCCCATCCAGGTAAAGTATTGAAAGAATAGGTCGGCAACCGCGCCATAGTCGTTGTTCAGCAAAAGGAAGAATTCATTTTTACCCAGCGCGAACGATAGGCTTAGTATAATGATGGCGAGCAAAGCGCAAATCACTATTGCAACTTTAAAATTTTTATAATTAAGGTTTATTGTTGATGACATACAGAACGGTGGTAGGTGATTCAAAAAGGTCGTGGTGTTGTGCAATTAGTGTAAGGTTAAGCGTCTTCAACTCTGCATCGTTTTCTAATCTTGATATAACAACTGCATCAGGCTGGCTGTTGATTGCCTGCAATAATGTGTCTGCATTAAAAAACTTCTTTACATTATTATCTAAATAAAAATTAAAGCCGGGGTTGTACAGTTTATAGGAGAAAACAGTGGAATGTTTTTTTACTTCCGCGATTGTTTTTGCCACTGGGTTTTGAAGGTAAATAATGGGGTAAACTATGTGTAACGCCATCACGTTTAACACGCTGAAAGCGCCGGCTATAGCGAGTATTCTTTTATAATTGCTCAGGTTTTTAAAAGTAGTTAGCAAAAGGATGAATGCAATGGCGGCGGTCAACAATATAAGAGGCAACCATCGTAAGTGCGCAACTTCTTTTTCGGCTGCCAGGGCAAAATAGCCGCCGGCGGGTATAATAAGCGTTAGTATAGTTAAGATGATGACCGGGTATTTTTTAAAGCCGTTTTCAACTGCTGCCAATCGCGATAAATAATGCCCTAATATAATTGCCACGAATGGGTAGCAGGGCATAGCATAGTTGGGAAGTTTAGTGCTTGCTACGGAAAAGAAAGTGATAAAAGCCAGTACAACAATGCCGCTGAATTTTACAAGGTCATTCGCAAAAACCTGTTTCCTGTTTTTAGCAACCTCAGCTACAAAACTGGTGAAGGGTAGCAGACCAATTAAAGCAAAAGCTAACGTTAAAATAAATAAACCGCCATGGCCTTCCTGCGGATCTGAAAAGCGGTTCAGGTTGTGCTCTATAAAAAATCCGCGTGTCCAGGCACCATCGGTTGCTTTATCAACTGCCAGGTACCACGGTAAAGTAATGACTGCAACCAAAGCAATGGCAGCAAGTATTTTCCAGCTAAATAATAAACGCCACTTCTTTTTAAACATCACCCATATTAATAAACACAACCCTGGTAAAGCAAGTGCAACCGGGCCTTTTGCTAACGCCGCCATGCTAAAACAAACCGCGGCAATAAGTAACCATTTAAGCTTCCCTTCCTGCAAATAAGTAAACGCTGTGAATAAACCGGCGGCAATAAAAAAAATCAGGTAAGGATCGGGAACCGATAACCTGAACTCAAACAAAAACTGCGTGGAGGCAAATAAAACCAGGGCTGCAAAAAAGGCAGCCAACGAATTAATGAAACGCCTGGCAAAACGGAAAGTGAGGAACACAGTAAAGCAACCAAGCAATGCAGAAAAAAACCGGGCTGCAAATTCTGAAACACCAAAAACTTTATAGGCCAACATCATAAAATAATAATGAAGTACCGGCTTATCGGTTCGCAACTCGCCATTAAACGTGGGAACGATCCAGTCGTTTTTTTGGAGCATCTCCCTTGCGCACTGCGCATTTTTTGCTTCGTCAAGTATGTAGATGGGTGCCGTACCTAATTTAAAAAACAAGATGAAGAAAAGTGCAGCCATCAGCCATTTAAAATGCGCAGGATTATATGCAACGTTTGTTTTCAAGTTGGCGAAATTAGTGAAAAGGTGGTGGCATCTGCGAAGGGAGTATAATCGGGTAAGGCATTCTTCGATGTTACAATGGATTGCGGAATAAGTGAACCACATAGAAGCAATAGAAACATAGATTTCTATTTATACCCAATCATTGCCAAAAAATCTATGTGGTGAAAGTCTACTTGCAAGGAAGCAAACTAAAGTTGCTACAAAGTTTTCGTGGTGTCCTTATGCC
>JANPIA010000419.1:0-6807 GCA_031424735.1 Segetibacter sp. | reverse complement strand
GGCGGCTATAAGGGCAATATGGATACATGGCAAAACCTCGGAAAATTTATGTTCAGCTTGTATGACGGCCGCGACAAGTTGCCAGAAAAAATTAAGCAGGATGTTCATCGCATTGCTGATAATATACCCGAAGCAAAAGAGAAGATCCGGTTGTTGTACGAATACATGCAGCAAAACACCCGCTACATTGGCATACAGTTAGGCATTGGTGGCTGGCAGCCTTTTGAAGCCTCGTTTGTTGCCGCCAAAAAGTATGGTGATTGTAAGGCGCTCTCAAACTATATGGTAAGTATTTTAAAAGAAGCGGGTTTAAATGCCAGCCATGTTATAATAGAAGCCGGCGAAGGTGAACGTGGTTTGTGGGACGATTTTCCAGCCCCGTTTTTTAACCATGTTGTTGCTTGTGTGCCCAACGGAAAGGATACTACGTGGCTTGAATGTACCAGTCAAACCACCAGTTCTGGTTTCATGGGTAGTTCAACCGGAAACCGTAAGGCGCTCATGTTGGCTGGTGGCGAAGGTGTTGTTGTGAACACGCCACAGTATGGAATTGCGCAAAACCAACAGGTGCGCAAGGTGATGGCAACCATTAACGAAGCCGGAGATTTGATAGCGGAAGCAAATACGCATTTCACGGGTGAGCAACAGGAGTTGCAACATTCGCTGATATATTCAGCGAACAATGAACAGCGCGAGAAATACCTGAATGGGGCTTTGAATTTACCAACCTATAAAATCCTCCAATCTAAATACAAAGAAACCAAAGGCGCATTGCCTGTGGTAGATGAATATTTAAAGATTGAAGCGCCTAATTATGCCACCATCAGTGGTCGCAGGTTGTTTATTGTCCCAAATTTATTCAATCGTTCAATAAAGGATTTTCCGTTGGATGAACCGCGCAGGTTCGATGTCAAATTTGACAATGCATTCCTCGATGTTGACTCTATAAACGTTGCTATACCTTCTGGCTATACATTGGAAGCGAAGCCAAACAATGTATCGCTTAATACACCATTCGGCAAATACAAAATTGAATTTATGCTGAAGGGAAATGCCATTGAAATGATCAGAACCTATCAACGTCCCGCCGGAAGATTTCCTGCTGCACAATACGAACAGCTTGCCCGCTTTTTCGGCGACATTTACAAGGCCGACAGAAGCAGGATGATCCTGATTAAAAATTAAAGCACGTGTTAGTCTTCTTCTAAATGCAGCCGGTGAAAAAACCGGTGGGCAACAGGCGCAACCAATACACCAATGTTGGTGATAAAAGCTACACCGCTAAACAAAGCGTAAAACGATGAAAACAATTTTCCCCCTTTTGTTTCAATGGTAATTACCGGCCCCATTCCACTTAAAATCATGGAAGCGTTGTGCAGCGAATCGAGCCAGCCTGTACCTGCGGTATAATGGTAACCCAAAATACCAATCAGCAAACAAAGACTTAACAGTACGGACATGTAAAACAGGTTGCGCAAAACCCGTTTGTAAAAAATGTGTAATGGTACTATTGGCTGATTCTTGTTCTCGTACACGTTATTACAAATTATTGGGTTAAAAGCAAGGACACCAAAGTTCGTTACAAAATTGAGACTATAGTGAATAAAACTTACCACATAGCCACATAGAAAACATAGGCTCCAGATAGTCATTCTATGAGCTTCTTCTGTGCCCCCTGATCCTAAGTTGGTAAAACAAACTCACCATTTAGTTACAAAGAAAACATAGATCACAAATAGTTATTTTATTTGCTTCTATTTTGTCCTATGATCTTATGTGGTGAATCAAACTCACCTTCAAGTTATATTGTATATTCGGCCATCTTAAACGGGCGTTTCAATGTATCCAATTCTTTATAAATACTTTGCTTTAAAAAAGCAGCTATACCTGCCCGGCATCGGTTGTATTTACCTGGAGCAGATGCCTGCCGAACTTATAGCAGCCAGGACCGCTTTAAGCGCCCCGGTGCCTGTACTGAAGTTTAACACCGAATGTGGCCCCGCGGATAGAAAGCTTTTTGAATTTATTGCAAGCGAAAAAAGCATTGATGAAGTAGAGGCGATCCGGCAGTTACAGGATTTTTCGTACCAGCTTAAGCAGGATATAGCAGCGGGTAAAGAAGTGCTGCTTCCATACATAGGTACACTTAACAGTATCGACAACGTTTTATCTTTTCATTCACTGGCTTCGTTCAATAAAATGTTTCCCGATGTTGTTGCAGAACGCATCCATCGAGAAGATACCCCGCACAATATGCTTGTTGGTAACGCTGAAAAAACCAGCACAGAGATGCAGGAGTATTACGATGAGGAAGTAGTGGTAACAAAGGACCGCTGGGGCTTTTATGCTTTACTATTAACCTTGTTTGCACTGGGTCTAATTACCTATTATTATTTGCAAGTTGTTCCCCACCAGGTTTATTAAAGCGTTACATTGAATACTTTCATTTGAATTAAGCAGCGAAAAATTATTCCCCTTATTTTTTAATAAACACAAACTGGCCGCCTTCATCGCCGATGCCGGTAATAGCCGCATATTGCGGATCGGTTTCGGAGTTGTTGCGGATGGCTTCCTTAAAGCTGTCGAACAATTTTTCCGCGGTCATATATTTATCTGAATTCTCTTTTAAATATTGTTTGAGATAATAAATAAACCGGCTGATGTCGGGTACCGGTTCCATGTTTCCGCTGGTCATAATTTTGCGGCTGGGCATTTTAAATTGCTTTTGAATACCCAGGGTAGCGTTTGATAAAACTGAACGGGTAAAGCTTCCACTATAACAGGCATCGGCAATTATCAGTATGTGTTTTGAGATGCTTGCCTGTATGGATTTTTTAATGAGGTCTGCTGAAATATAAGTCTCCAGTTTATCATCTTTTACCGCAGAAGTTGGTATCCAGTAACCTTCCACCGCACCAAACTTGTCTTTCTCAGCCGTTCCATGCCCGGCGTAAAAAATAAGCAGGTTATCATTCTCACCAAGGCTTTTGCTTTTTTGTACAATGGTTTGAAGGATATCTTTGCGGCTTGCATTAAAAAGAGTATCAATGTTTTTCGGATCGAAAGTATAAATGGTTTCAAGAATGTTTTTTAGTTCTCTCGCATCTTTGACCGGGTTTTTAAGGTCAGGAATATTTTTGTCTTCGTAATCCTGCTCTGCAATAAGGATTGCGTGGTACGATGGTATTGCGCCGGCGGCCACACTTTGCGCGTTCTGTTGTTCTTCTGCTTTCGGTTTTATTTTTATTGTAAATGCCTGGGTTGTTTTATTGTTGTTTTTATCGGCTACCTCTACATTCAAAATGTTGTCGCCTGCTGCCAGCGATCTTTCATCAATAAAAAGTCCGTCTTCCTCCAATCGTTGTACCGCTTTGCCATTAATTGTAACAGACCTTATTCCGCCTGCATCCTTCGCTCGTCCAATAATTTGTGTGGAGCCTTCGTCGGATACAATATCAAAGCTGCGGCTGGGTTGTGGCGAAATGATCTCTACTGTTGGCGGAAGTTTATCGGTGGTGATGGCAACAGCTTTTTTGGTAGCCAGCCTCGCTAACGATTGCTTTACATCTGGCTGGTTATCGTTAATTACCAAAGCTTGTTCATAAGCTACCTTTGCTTCGTCGTTGCGTTCAAGTTTTTCCAGAACATATCCCTGCAAAAATAAAATATCAACATAGCCGTATTTAGTGCTTGCCTGTTTGTGCGAGGTTGCATTTTCATTACTATAGGATTGTTCTGCAACCTTCAGTTCTTTTATGGCGAGGTCATAATTATCGGCAAGCACGCCATCCATTAATGCAGTGAGGTAGTGCGAATAAAATTTCCACGAGCTGGAGCTCTGCAGCTGCTGAACGTTTCTTTCCCTGTATTTTTTCAGGTATTCTTTTGCGCTGGTAATGTCGCCGGTATGGGTACACAGCGTAAAGTAATCGTCGTAGGTGGAAGCATCGTCGGGGTTAATGCGGAAGGCTTCCATATAATCGGGGACAGCCTTTTGGTAATCGCCTTTTAATACAAACGCGGCAGCCCGGCCCCGGTAACTCGATACATCGCGGTTGTCAATTTCGATGGCGCGGTTGTAATCGGCGATAGCGAGGTCTGCATTTCCTTTGGAATAATGATAATAGGCGCGGTTAAAATAAATTTCTTTGGTAGGTCCTAAACGGATGGCTTCGTTATAATCGGCAAGCGCCAATGCCGATAAACCTTTACCATCGTAAGCAAGCGCACGGTTGATGAACGCGTAGGCGTTTTTTGGTGCTATGCGCAATGCGGCGGTATTGTCTTCAATCGCTTTATCAAATTGCTCCTGCCTGGTGTATAAATAACCCCTGCCAACCAATGCGTCCGAATAAGCAGGGTCAAGTTGTAATGCTTCTGAAAAATCGTTTAATGCAGCGGTAAAATTATCTATCGAAGTGTAAGTATTTCCCCGGTAAGTCAACAGCGCCGCGGTCTTTTCGCCCAGCCTTACAGCTTCATTAAAATCAAGAAGTGCCTTATCAAAACTTGATCTTCTGTAATAAAGTATTCCACGGTTGCCATAAGCATAACCGTATGATGGATCAATACGAAGTGCTTCAGTATATTCTGCAATTGCTTTATCCAGGTAGCCTTTTACATCGTAACAATTTCCACGGCTTGCATACGAGGCGGCTGCCTTTGGATTTATCTCTATCGATTTTGTATAATCTGCCAAAGCCAGGTCGTACTGCGCCGAATAATAATAACAATCGCCGCGATTAAAAAAGTAGTTGTAGTTGTTGGGTGCCAGCTTTATTGCGTTGGTATATTCAGTAATGGCGCGGTCGTATTTGGTAAGTCCATAATAGCAATTACCCCTGCCCGAGTAACCGGTTTCGGCAGTTGCATTTGTGTAAACGAGTTTGGTGTAATAGTCTATTGCCTCTGTATAATTTTTTTGAGAGTATAATAAAATGGCAAGGTTGTTTAGCGCTGTTGCGTTGCCAGGCTCAAGTAACAAAGCGGCTTTATAATCTTTTGAAGCATTCACCGCATTACCCATTTTATAATAAGTATATCCCCTACTGATCATAGCATTGGTAAAACGGGGAGCTAACTGGATCGCTTTATCAAAATCGGTAATGGCAGCGGCGTAGTTTAGTGCATTGATATAACATAAACCCCTGGTGTTGTAGGCTGCTGAACTTGCAGGATATTTATTGATTGCGCGGGTACTGTATTCAAGGCACAGGTTAGCGTCGTTTTTGTAATAGTAATCGGTGGCTAATTTAATTAAAGTGGCTTCGGGCATTTCCTGGGCGGCAGCCTGCACACCAACCGTAAGCAAATAAATTATCAGCAACAGCTTATCGAAGGGTGGAAATTTTTTTTTCATAAATGGATTAGTTGTGCTGAAGTTCAATAAAAAAACAAACAATGTCTTTCTCCGCGGCATCAGCCTGAAAATCTACAGATCGCTCTGCAAATTTTATTTTATCTAACGGAATTAAACCAGTCGCAAATTTATCTTTCACCGCCTGTTCAACACCTGCTTTTTTCAGCGAGATATAATTTAATAGCTCTTCAAAATTCAAGGCATGTTTACTGTACAATACGCAAATGTTTTCCTTGCCTGGTGTTTGACTTAGCCTTGCATGTTTTGATTCGGATGGCAGGTATATAGTTGCATTGGCAGAATTTATAGCCGGGCTAATGGAAGATGCGTAAGGAAATAATTTTGAAATCACCTTTTTATCATCCTCCGAAAAAATATACACATACGCCGGTGCGTTGGTGGTAAATTTTATTTTAAAAGAGGTGCCACCGGGATAATTTTCTATAAGCTTGTACTGACAATAATCTCCTTTCTCATCATCTTCAACTGTCATAGAACGTGTGTTAATGCTGGTTCGTTTTACGGGCATTACACTTCCATCCAGCTTTATAAATTCAAACTTTGCCGAAAGTTGCGGTACCACTTTCTTGTTTTCCTTCGGCAGTTCCTGGTCCATCAGTTCAAGCGCATTATTGCCGTACGTAACCGCCTGGTCGTACGATAAATAGAAGTATCCTTTGTCGCCCCATTTTTGATCCCAGCTATTCATCACTTCAAAGGAGCCGCCGTTCCTCGTATCGTCGTAACCCACAATGCACATTGCATGATTGCCCAAAAAAGGGTCGTTAAAAGTAGGTGTCCAAATGCCGTTGGGTACGTAGTAAAAGCTTTTATACACTTTCATACTCAGCACCACCGGTTTATTTTCCGTCAGGCTTTTTTTTATTTTAAAGAGGTCGGCTTTCGTAATATTTACATACGAACTTAAAGCAAGGAAATCTTTGATCCTGTAATCGCCGGGTTTGCCAATTGAATTAAAGGGAACACAATCGGCTATATTTTCTGCTTTCAATAAAACGCCCTGGTCGCGCATAATGCGCATGGCATCATAAGTTGAAGAACCCCGGTCGCAATTGTAATCGTTCGGATCTTTTATTTTGGAATAAAGGTGCCCGGGTGAAAAAGTGTACTTATTTATACTGTCCGGGTGCGTAAAATTTCGCTGAATAGCATAGCTGATGCTTCGGGCTGCATAGGCGCTGCTCCATGCTACACAGGTGCTGTATTTTCCCTGGGTTTTTACTTCGGGTGCGTACTTTTTTAATGAATACGAGGAGGGTAAATTAAGCAGGTCGCGGGTGGCGCGGGGGGCTGCCTGCAATATTTTCTCGAAATCGTGCTGGCTGGTTTTATCGCCCAAACTAAACTCAAAGGGTTGAGCGATTAATGAAGAGGTGAAAAAACAGAAAGCTGACACAAGCAAAGGGTAGAACTTATTCATACGGTGA
>JANPIA010000418.1:0-11803 GCA_031424735.1 Segetibacter sp. | reverse complement strand
TGTTGTCTTCAAACAAGCATTTGCATCTTTTACAGTAATGGTATAAGAACCTGCACTTTGATTGGTAAATGTATTACCCGCCTGGAACGTTGTTCCATCGAGGCTGTATGTTAAAGGTGAAGTTCCTCCGGAAGCAGTTGCAGTAATAGTTGTACTTCCGCCATTGCAAAGTATTGCAGGGGCGCCGGCGCTTACAGTAATGATCGGTGGTTCAGTAATAGTAACCTCTCTTGTAGTGATACAACCCTCACTATCGTCAACCTTTACAGTGTATTTCTGAGCCGTAAGCCCACTAATTGAAGATGTTGTTTGTCCACCGGGAGTCCAGAGGTATGTATATCCTGGAGTACCGCCCGACACGGTTACGTTAGCACTTCCGTTTGATCCACCAAAGCAACTAACATCTGTTTTTGTTGCTGCCGTGTTTAATAAAACATCATTACATGGCGATTTGCAAAATTCTGCTACTTCATCTGCATTTATCGCCCGGTCGTAAATCCTTATTTCATCTAAAGTGCCCTTAAACCAATAAGGGTATGCCGGAGGACCTAATATGTTCGTCTTTCCGAAAAATAGATCGTACAAATTATTAAAATTAACCGATACATTACCTGTACTAACCAACTGGCAGTTTACATAAAGCTTTGCTGTTGATCCATCGTAAGTGAAGATTACATGATACCATTGCTCTTTAACGATCCCGTTGAATGAAGGAGTTCCAAAAGTATAAGGTAGTGTAGTTGGGGCCATTCCATATCCCCAAAAATGTTCGTGCACCGAATCTATAACAGGGGATATACAACTTGCACCTCCCGTATAAAAATTATCGTCGAATCGAATTTTATAATTCTTCCCATCTTCTTCATCATCACCTTTCATCAACACCGAATTGCCGTGACAAGGACCATTGTAAAAACCTTGAACTTTCACCCAGACAGCCAACGTTATTTTATTTCCGGGATTTAAACTGGGCGAATTAGGAATTCGCATGTAATTGTCAACGCCATTAAAGTAATAGGCGCTGTTTGCTTTTCCAAACCTGTCGGCAGTTAATGTAGCATTGTTGAAAATGGGATTATTGGCATTACCGCTATAATCATTTGCATTACCATTAAAAGGATAATATGCTACCAGCCCCTTGCTCAGATCTACCTGAGAGAAACAGATATTGGATAACAGCAAAAAAAATACTGGTAAATATTTTTTCATCTAGCTCACGCGACTTTTTTTATTATGGGTTTATTTCAAGTCAACAACTCTAACGATCATCTTTGTATATAATTGTCCAAAAATGGGACAGATAATCATTTTTTAATGTACCGCACGGAGTATAAAAAATTTTCCGATGGGAGTACATAGTTAAACCCTTATAAATAAGGACATTAAGATAAGTAACCTTATTGTGCAAAAAAGGTTTTTATAGAGCCTGAAAAGGCTTTTTAGATTTTGAGTTGCAAAGAAGCGCTTTTTAATTGATACTTCTTTAACAGAGTCCCAGTTTGGGGAAGGCAATTTTTGAACTTTTAATTACGTTTTAATAATTATTACGTCACCCTTGTTGAAATTTTTGCAGCGAATGAGAATACTATTTGTGCTATTCATCCTTGCCTCCGGAGTTATCCAAACTTTTTCCCAGCCTATTCGAATACATTTTATGGGTGGATTTGCCAATTACGGCGGAGATATTCAACAAAAATCCATTACGCTGAAACAGGCAAATGGGGTGATTACCGCAGGCGCAACCATTAACCTGGGTAACAAATTTGCTATCCGCTCCGACTATTCGTTTGCTCACCTGGGTGCCGATGACCTATTGAATAACAATCCGAAAACCGTTAACCGTAACCTCAATTTCCGAACGATCATAAAAGAATTGAACCTAATGGCCGAGTACACCTTGTACGATCTTGCAGAGAAGAAGTTAAGCCCTTATGTTTTTGCCGGTGTAAGCGGATTTTACTTTGCACCCTATACGCATACTGCAACCGGAGCGAAAATCTACCTCGGCCCGCAAGGCACCGAAGGGCAGGGGCTATCCCAATATCCCGATAAGCAGATGTACAAAAAGATACAATTCGCTTTGCCATTTGGCGGAGGTTTAAAATATGCTTTGTCAGACGATGTACACCTGGGATTTGAACTAGGTTTCAGAAAATTGTTCACCGACTATCTTGATGATGTAAGCACTACCTATGCCGATGAAACGTTTTTATTAAATGGAAGAGGACAAACAGCCGTTGATCTCGCTTTTCGCGGCGATGAATTAAAAATCAACCCACAGCCCTACCCTGCCGCCGGTACGCAAAGGGGTAATATCAAAAAAGATTACTATTACTTTGGGCAGCTCCGTATAGGTTTTAGAATGAATTGGTTCGACAATGGAAACCGCAATGCACGCAAAGTTAGTTGCCCCGCAAAAGTGTAAGTTCATAAAAAAAGTGCCTCCAAAAAGAGACGCTTTTACCTTTTAAACATCACAAAACTTTTACTCGGCTTCGGCTACCACTTCTTTTACTTCGGGTATCATCCGCTTCATCATTCCTTCTATGCCAGCCTTTAATGTTATCATGCTCGATGGACATCCGCTGCAGCTTCCCTGTAACATCAGGTTTACCACGCCATCGTCGTAACTTTTAAATTGTATTGCACCACCGTCCATTTCAACAGCAGGTTTTACATAATTTTCCAGTAATTCCTTAATGCGCTTCACCACATCATCATCGTCGGCGCTAATGGTATTTCCTCCATCGGCTTTCGTAATTACAATTTCATCCTCGTTTATAACAGGGCCCCCATTTTCTAAATAATCTTTCAAAAACTGTTTTATGGTGGGTATCACATCCTGCCAGTCTTCTGTATCCGCTGTTTTTGTTAGGGTAACAAAATTACTGGCTATAAACACACTCTTTATAAACGGAAAGCTAAATAGCTCTTTAGCTAAAGGTGAAGGAGAAGCAGTGCTTTCGTCAGGAAAATCGATGCTTTTACCTGGATACAATAATTTATTGGCAACAAATTTCATTGTTTCCGGGTTCGGGGTCATTTCAGTGTATATACTAATAACCGGGTTTCCTGTCTTAATCATAATCTGCTTTTTTCTGATTACAAAAATAACGAACCCTCCGCAGAAATGGTTGAATTAGCTATTGGCAAAAAAAGGAGTTGGCTTTTTTTTCGCAAATCGGAAGTTGATTATCTGCTAAATTTTAACACCTATCCCAACCGTTACATACAACATATTTTTGCCAATTTCCGACTGTTCCGGTTTATCTGGTACAACAATTAGGTTTTGAGGCAGTATATAACTTGGCGTGACACTGAAATTAAACTTGCCTTTTACCAAAACAACCGGTACCATCACTTCGTAGGCAAGCAGGCTGAAACGTTTTGAAGTTTCGGTAACTTTTTTTTGCGCTACCAGCGGCAGCGTGAGAAGCTTCTTTTTAGTTTTCAAATAAGTGGAGGTGAATTTTTGCGATCCGGCATAAGCATAAACCGATGGGTTAATTGCGAGCACTGCATTTTTTACCACCTTCTCCAGCACAAACAATTGGTCGATCCCGGCGGTTAAACCAAAATCGGTGTCATCGCTAAACTTCGCATCGGCGCCAAGGTTTAGGTTTACATATTTATTAAGAAAGGACACATTGACCCCGGTTTGTGATTTTACCGATGACTGCACAAGTGTGCTTTCATCGTCATAAAGAAATTTTGTAAAAAAGAGGTTCCCGCTAAATCGATCGCTCTCCGGAAACTTATAACCCGCCTCTATGCTTGCACCTGTATATTTTGTGAACGAACTGGTTTGCTGAAAAATGAAATTGGCAGTGGTATAGATCCCTTCCTTCAACTGCACCGTCACTGATGGAAAGATCCCACTGCTTTTATAACTATCGGTTCTGCCAAAGTAATGTAACCGCGATTGAAAAGTAGCATTGGCTGAAAACTCATTTACAGGCCTGGGTGTTTCGGACGATTTTTCCTGGCCATTTCCAGCTAATACCCACATCATTAGCAATAAAGTTTTGCAAGCAGTTCTCATAAAAAATATATTACATCAAAAAAAAATCAGGGGCAAACAGCCCCTGAAATTACCCGTGATTATTGCGTTACTGTTGTAATCTTTGTTTCTGTTTTAACTTTTCCCTCTGCATCAACTGCCTGTGTTTCTTTTACTTTGATTTTGGCGCCATCTACTTTCTCCTTCGCCTTTGTTTTTGTACCGTCAACATCTTGTTTTGTTTTTTCATTGATGGATTGCGCTTTACCAGCCAGGTTATTACCATCTGCACCTGCTTCCGCATCTGCACTTCCTTTTACACTAATGTTGGATGCAGATCCAACCTCAGACTTATTTTCACCTGAAGTTCCGTTTTCGTGGAGTTGCACATTAGCTCCAACAGAAACCCTGGATTTAATATGCCCGTTCGCTGCATGGCTGGTTGTACCCTGTGCGCCCTCTTTTACGGCCTGCACTGCTGTTGTTTTTACATCGGCTGCTTTTTGCGTGGTATTTACTGCGGAAGCCTTTGTAACGGAAATTGTTTTTTGAACCGCCTTATTAACAACCCCGGTTTGCACTTTTGCAGCAGCCTGGGTGGTAGTTTTCAGTCCCATATTAATTTGTGCAAACGATACCTGTGCGGCAACAAGTGCGGCTAAAGTTGCTGAAAATTTTACGATTGGTTTCAACATAAAAAATGGTTTTGGATTAATATTATGAACGCCTGATTTTTCCCAGAAACCATGCCAATCAACCACGTCCTACAAATAAAATAGGGTAATGGTGTATAAAACACACCTTATTTTAAACTTTCCGACAAGCCCAAATACAGCCTGTATCAATCTAAATTTATTGAAATGAGTTGCCGTAACAAGCAAAGGCGTTACATTTCAACTTCATTAAAAAACGTTTGTTTATGGGATTTGATCAATACCACGAACCAGCCAACGAGTTGTCTGATGAAACAAGAACCTTAGCCCGCATGCTTGCCGCCCTAATAGAAGAAGCAGAGGCGATCAATTGGTACGAACAACGAATAAGCGTTGAAAAAGATAAAGCAGCAAAAGCCATTATGGAAAATGCACAACAGGAAGAATTCAAACATTTTGGAATGGACCTTGAATTTCTATTGAGGAAAATGCCAAAATGGAGGATCACCCTGCAATCCATCCTATTTCAAAAAGGCGATATTGTAAAACTGGGTGAAAAAGGGGAAGAAAAGGCAGAATAAGCTTTAAGCACAAATTGAGAGTTAAATTAAATAAGGGTTTCGGGCCGCACCTGGCAAAGTTCGCCAAACCGTTAAAGGTTTTTTGTAATAGTAGCACTTAGCGGAGAAATTGTATGGGCAAAATAGTGGCTGAGTTCCCCTTCTTCATTTACGAGATATTTGGAAAAATTCCACCCCGGTGCAATATCGTTCCAGCCATTTTTTGAAGGTTGGGTTAACCATTGGAAAACCGGGTTTTGTTGCGGGGAATTGATAGCTATACTTTTTTGCATAAGTGGGAAGGTTACGCCGAAATTGATCTTACAAAATGCCGCAATTTCAGCATCGGTGCCACTTTCCTGTTGTTTAAAATCGTTTGCTGGAAAAGCGATTATTGCAAGACTGCTTCGGAATTTCTCGTACAGCTTTTGCAATTCATCATATTGCGCAGTATACCCGCAATCAGAAGCGGTATTTACTATCAACACTTTTTTTCCTTTCAACGTCTCAAAACTAAATTCAATTCCATTGTTTAGCCTCGCCGTAAGGTTGTAAAACGATTCTATCGGTTTGTTGTTTTCTACATTCGAACGAACAAAGTTGGTGGCTCCCGGCATCTTGCTCTTAAGCATTATAAGCGGGTAAGCAATTTTCATAAACAGTTGCCTTGGTGTCATAAGCCAGATTTCAAATGGGAGAGATACAGCAATAACTGGTTCAATCAAAAATTGTTCATCAACGACAAAACCAGCGAAGCCATTTTAGTTTACCCCTGTAAGGTGGATATTTTATAGAAGGGTCTATCCAGGTAGCGCTTTTTAAAATGGCTTTTGGGCGGGTAAAAGTATCAAAGCTGAATTTTCCGTGATAGGCCCCCACACCGCTGTTGCCAACACCACCAAAAGGCAAACCTGGATTTCCCAAATGAACCAGCGTATTATTTATACAACCCCCGCCAAATTCAACGTTGCTGGTGTACAATTGTTCCACTTTTTTATTTTTGGTAAAAATGTATAACGCTAATGGGTTTGCGTTCCGATTAATGATCTTTATTGCCTCCTCACTGGTTTTGTAAGAAAATACGGGTAGGATAGGACCAAAAATTTCTTCGCTCATTACCGGCGCATCCAGCGATACATTTTGCATTAATGTGGGTGAAAAGTACAAGTCGCTCTTAGATATCTCTCCGCCAGATATAACCTCTCCCTGCCCCAGGTAGGCAGTGAGCTTATCAAACCTTCGTTCGTTTACAATACGACCATAATCCGCCGAACTTTTAGGATCGGTTCCATAAAACTTATCGATAGAATGTTTTATGCCCGCGATCAATTCATCTTTTCTATCCTCGTGTACCAAAAGGTAATCGGGCGCTACACATGTTTGACCGGCATTAGTAAACTTGCCCCATGTAATTCGTTGAGCGGCTGTTTTTAGTTCAACATCCTTATCAACAATGCAGGGGCTTTTTCCGCCAAGTTCAAGTGTAACCGGCACCAGTTTATTCGCTGCCAACTTTGCTATTTCTCTGCCCACAGCGGTAGAACCGGTAAAAAAAACATGATCGAACCGGTGCTTCTTCATTATTTCCGGAACTATTACAGCCCCGTCTCCTTCTATTACTGTAATAAATTTGCTGTCGAAGGTCTCCCTGATAAGCTGGCTCACCACAGCTGAAGTATGTGGGGTAACTTCCGATGGTTTAATGATAGCGCAGTTGCCCCCGGCTATGGCACCAACCAAAGGGCACAGCAAAAGTTGAAGCGGATAATTCCATGGAGCAATAATAAGTACGACGCCCAATGGCACCCGCAATACTTTACTGGAAGAAGGCATTATAGCGGATGGTGTGCTTACATTTTGGGTAAGTATCCAGTTTTGCAGGTGCTTTATTGTGTGGGAAATTTCAGCGTATAAAAAACCGATCTCCGTCATAAAAGCTTCCTCTTTCGATTTGTGCAGGTCGTTAAAAAGCGCTTCTGCTAATGCATCTTCATACTTCTCAATTGCTTTTTTAAGTGCTTTTAATTTTGCTATCCTGAAGGAATAACTATGCGTAGCGCCGCTTACAAAAAATTGCCGCATAAAAGAATAGTCATTCTCACTAAAAGCTTCGCTCATAAATAAATTTTTAAGATGCGGATAAAAAGATACTGCGTATTTCCATCAAACCATATATTGGTAAACCAGCTGTAAATTTTGAATAGTAATTTGCAACAATGGACCACGAAATTACCAATGCCTTTGTTCAATCGGATGAACACTTTATGCGGCAGGCATTGCGGCAGGCAGAGGAAGCGTACCAGGATGGCGAAATACCCATCGGCGCAGTTATCACTATCAACAACAAAATTATTGCCCGCGGGCATAACCAGGTAGAACGCTTAAACGATCCCACTGCTCATGCCGAAATTTTGGCGATCACCTCGGCGTGCAATTACCTCGGTGCAAAATATTTACCCGATGCAACTTTATATGTTACTGTTGAACCCTGCCACATGTGCGCCGGGGCCTTGTACTGGAGCAAGCTTAGCCGGATTGTTTTTGGGGCAGGCGATGTAAAAAACGGGTACATGCACTTTTATGGCGACCGCAATCCGTTTCATCCAAAAACACAGTTGACTTATGGACTGCTTGCAGAAGAATGTGCCCTGCTGATGAAAAACTTTTTTAAAGAAAGAAGGTAATGTACACACTATGCACTCGCACTGGTGTTAAGCAGAAAAGATGTTTTGGACGGACGAGACGTTAGTAAAGATTTATCCATTGAGGAAACTTTGTGAAGAATATTTTCAATGTCCTCGAACTTCTCGGGCTTTACTACATAATAATTTGCCCGATGTTCATAGGACTCATCCACATCTTTTTTTAAATCGGAGGTTGAATAAATAATAATGGAAATTTCATCGTACTTCGGTTCCGACCTTATGGATTCCAAACATTCAAGGCCGTTTTTTACCGGCATATTCAAGTCTAAAAAAATGATATCGGGTAACGGTTTCCGGTTTAAATAGTTGGTTAGCTGTAGCCAGTTGGCTGCGCGGGAAATTTTGATGGAAGAGGAAATATTCTCGGCAGCCGACTTAAAAAATTTGAAATCATCATCGTCATCGTCAGCCATTACTATGTGCTTAATTGTAGGGGATTGAGGACTCATCTGGCAACGACGGTTTTGTTAGGAAGACATGCAAGATAATATTACCATTTGAATTACAAAATGTTCATGCCAAATGATTTAAAAGGCCATTTCCTTTCTGCTGGTTGTTTGTAAACCGGTGCGTGTTTGTTTATTTTATACAAACCAGGTGTTTAAATTGATGCTTATTTTTGAAACCTAAAATCAATATATGCGTACAAATCACGAAATAGATTATGTAATCCATGGCGAGGAAATGCAATACGTGGAAGTTGAACTGGACCCAAATGAAACTGCAATTGCCGAAAGCGGAAGTTTTATGATGATGGACGATGGGTTGCAAATGCAAACTATTTTTGGCGATGGAAGCCAAAAGCAGGGAAGCGGACTGCTGGGAAAATTGCTGGGCGCAGGCAAACGATTGCTGGTAGGTGAAAGCCTGTTTATGACAGCGTTTACAAATGTCAGTCATGGAAAAAGAAAAGTGAGCTTCGCCTCACCCTATCCCGGAAAAATCATTGCCCTGGATTTGCTGCAATTGGGCGGCAAAGTTATTTGCCAGAAAGACGCTTTTTTATGCGCAGCCAAAGGAGTAAGTGTAGGGATCGATTTTCAACGCAAGCTGGGTACCGGAATTTTTGGTGGCGAAGGGTTTATTATGGAAAAACTTGAGGGCGATGGAATGGCGTTTGTTCATGCAGGCGGTCATGTTTTTGAAAGAGAATTACAAAACGGAGAACCAATTAAAATTGATACCGGTTGCCTTGTAGCACTAACGCAAACGGTCAATTACGATATTCAATTTGTAGGCGGAATCCGCAATACTATTTTTGGTGGGGAAGGGTTGTTTTTTGCCACCTTAAGAGGACCAGGTAAAGTTTGGATACAAACACTCCCCATTAGCAGGCTTGCCAGCAGGGTACTTTCGTATGCAACCACGCATCGCAAAGAAGAAGGTAGCATACTGGGCGGCATAGGTAATATGCTGGATGGCGACGGTTATTAGAAACTACTTAAAGTTGAACCGCCGGGGAACAAACATGGATTACTTTCTCTGTGCCACTTTGTGCCACCATTTTCCGGTGGTTCAACTTTTTTAACTACGGTGTTAAACTGATCTCCTTCTCATTATCCCAGTTTGCCCTAATCGCCAGTTTGGATTTCAGGGTTTGAACGATCTCTGGCTGGCGGCGCATCCCGAAAAATTTACCTGTATCCCATTGCCCGTTTTTGTTGGCATCGTATAATATGCGCAACTCGTATTCACCCGGTCTGAAATATTTCCGGCTCCAGTCTCTTTGTGTTAAGCGTACCGATTCTATGATATCATCGCCCTGCACAATTTGGAGCACGGGGTTTTTCGATACATCGAGATTATTAAACCTTAGCTTAATACTTCCATAATCTTCATCGCGCCGCGTACTAAATTTTATCGTATCATTTTTGCTTAAAGTAAGCCCGGCTGAGTCGGCAAACGCCTCCTTCAACATCACCAAATTATAGGCTGTATTGGTAAGCCAATTGTAGCGAATACTAAAGTTTATTTTATTGGTATCGGGTATTATAGAAAACCCGGGTAGTGGTTGAAAATCTTTATTGGTAAGTAACACCTTACTACTATCATACACGGTTATCTTTTTATTAAACTGTACAACAACATCTGAAATAATATCGTGTCGGCCACCGGTGAGGTTATGGGTAAATTTTAATTGTTTATCAGGGGCGGCTGGTGCATTTCTTACGCCCGTTACACCTTGAGGTTTAATCGAATCAACATAGGCATATAAAGTAACCGGCTTTGTATTACTGTCTATCACCACGGGCTTATCGGCAAAAGCAAACGGTTTTGTCTGATCATCGTACTTTTTCGAAAATTCGTTCGGCAAAGCGTACACATTAAAAGTACCTGCAGGCAGGTTGCGAAAAATGAAATTTCCGTTACCATCCTGGCGTGTAATGAATGGCGGCTTTTCCTTAGTGACAGCGCTGTCGGTTAAATTACGATGGAGCACAACAAGTAAAGTGGTATCGAGCAACCCGGTTTGTGCCATTACAATCTTACCGGAAAAACTATTGTAGTCCACTTTACTTCCGGTTGAGAAAACGTACGTGAAATCTTTGAGAATATTTCCTTCGTTTACATCTTTTATAGCACTGCCGAAATTGATGGAATAGGTTGTATTTGGTTGAAGTGTGTCCTTCAATTTTACGGTAACTGTTCTTAGCTTATAATCGATGAATGGGATGGTGTTGGGTGTTGGCGAAACCAAAACATTTTCCGATACGTTTTGCACATCAACAAATTCGTTGAATGTAAACGTGATTTTATTAGAAGTAACGTTGGTTGATGAGTCGGCGGGAGTAACGGAAAGCAACAGCGGTGGCAGGCTGTCTCTCGGCCCGCCGCCAGGCGGAATAATATTGGCGCATCCTGACCCGCTGAGTAAAAAAATAACGCTGAACGAAGCAATCAACAGCACAGTAAAAAGCGAGGCGACTTTTTTCATCGGTGCAAACTTAACAGGAAGAATGGCTACAACAAGTATTTTAAGGGATTGTTGGGAAAATGTGTCAGACTATAATTCAATTAGACAGTGAAAAATTCTTTCACCAAAGAATTTTTCACCGAATTATATTCCAGCTAATACAATTTAATACTCCCCCTTCTTTTGCTATCTCATTGCTATCGACCAAATTAATAGCCGAAGATGGAAATAGCTGTTCAAAGATTTTCAAAGCTTCTTCATCCTCTGCAATACCGAAGGTTGGAACGACTATCAGATTCCTCATTTGCAGATAATTTAAATAAATCCCATTCGCCTGAATTTCATTTTTATTGCTGTCGACTATATATGGGATTTCTACTGTATCCAAACCGGCATCGTGTAATGCGTTCTGAAACGCCTTTTTAAATTCTTTCTTTTCATTTTTATAGTTGTTGATTATTACAGTCTGATCATTTAAAAAACGAACCATCCCATCAGCATGTCCTATCATATCTTTCGGATGCGTTGGAATAAAAAATAAATGATCTACTTCAAAAAGTTCTTTCAGTTCATTGGTCAAAAATTTTTTTTCATAACCTGGATTCTCCACAAAAATCTTATCGCACATGATCACTTTATTTTTTTCCCGCACCACGTTTCCACCATCAAGAACGATATCAGATTTTACCGGCGACAATCCAATTTCTTTGCAAATGCAATTCACATCTGAGATTGTTTTAGACCACCTTTTATACTTTCTTAAATAATCTGGACAGTATGTGAACTGAATAAATCTATCTTTTTGAATTTGTATAGGCATAAAATCTACCGCCCAAATATCTTTGGTATTCGGCAGCAAAGAAAACATGATGCTTTCATCATTTAATATTTTTGAAAACTCATTAAAAAATTGAGGATGTTTTTTTGGCAAAGTGTCGGCTACAAAAAGAAAGTCCGTTTCTGCATCAGTA
>JANPIA010000417.1:0-7460 GCA_031424735.1 Segetibacter sp. | reverse complement strand
GCTGTTGGTTGACGAACATACGCTGCCGGTTTCTTATATAGAATTGTGTGCGTGAAATTATCGGGTGTGGCATACTTCCAATCTACGATTAAGGGAGTTAGCCAACCTTTTAGGGCAACCATGCGTTTAGTAGTGTCGGTTTGGACGGTAAGGGCATAGGTTTTATCTTTGCCCACCACCTGAAGCCCGTATTCATTTTTTGGCATCGTATTTGGCTTCGGGGCGCACGAGTAAAAAGTGCCCGTAATAAGTACCATTAGAAAACCCGAAAGGGGGATATTTTTAAAAATTATCATCAACAGAAGTTTTTCTAATTAAATTTTACGTTTTGAATAAAACCTATCTAATCTTATTGTTTTTATTGCCACTCAGCGTTTTGGGTCAACTTAAAGCTAAAAGTACAATTACTTCTATGTCGGGTACGGCAAGTTTTTATGCCGAAAGTTTTGAGGGACGTGAAACAGCCAATGGCGAGATATTTAAAAATAAAGCGCTTACCGGAGCAAGTAATAATTTTAACCTTAACTCCTGGGTTAGGGTAACCAACCTTCGCAATATGAAATCTGTCATTGTTCGTATCATTGACAGGATGCACCCACGAATGGCCCGTATTGGGCGGATAGTGGACTTAAGTACGAAAGCTGCCAAAAAAATTAAAATGATTGGTGAAGGTTTGGCAAGTGTAAAAGTTGAATTAGTACCTACCGGAACCGAAGAATAGTTCCTCGAATTACAACGATTAAATTTTGTGATATTGCGACAGGTCGTATATTTAGCGTCGTGTTTAAAACCCCACTTATGAAGAAAATATTACTGCTTGTTTTTGTCTCCTTTTCTACCATCACTACTTTTTGTCAAACATCGTTCTATAAAAAAAAGCCTACTCTTTCTGTAAACTTTATGATGAATGATTTTAAGACGGCTGAGTTAGTGAATAAAGGGTCGATTGGCAGTGTATTGAAAGATAAAACATGGAGTAAGTTTAGCGAAATGTCACCAGGACTTGCCATTAATTATTACCAGGGTCTTACCAATCATATCGACTTTATGGGATCGCTGGGTGCTTCAATTGTTGACTATACTTTTAAAAACCGGAAAAGTACCGGTTCCGATCATTTTTTGCTGGAGGCAGATGCGAGCATAATGGCTAAGCTGCTTTCCGACCAGTTTATTGTAAACCCTTTTGTTACTGCCGGTGTGGGCATAAGTATGTATAAAGTTTATTGGGGAGCTTATGTACCCGCGGGTTTTGGCATACAATTTAAACTGGCTGAGAACACTTTTTTAACTACACAGGCGCAATACCGTACCGGTGTATCTGAACTCAGCACCAATCACTTCAATTATTCGCTCGGTTTTGGTACTCCCATTGGCGGAGGAAAAAAAAAGTAGTTGAGCCACTCAAAACCGTTGATCTCTCTTACAATTCCCGTCCAGTTTCAGAAAAAGACTCCGACAGCGATGGCATTGTTGATTCAAGGGACAAATGCCCCGATGTAAAAGGCCTGCCTTCCCTTGACGGCTGCCCCGATGGCGACACCGATGCAGATGGGATAGCAGATTCAAAAGATAAATGTCCAACTGTAAAAGGTATAGCCATGTTTGATGGCTGCCCCGCGCCTGACACCGATGGAGACAGCCTGACGGATGATATAGATAAATGCCCCACCGTTTCAGGTTTGGTTAAATACAATGGCTGCCCCATACCCGATAGCGATGGCGACAAAATACACGATGAAGAAGATAAATGCCCGCAGGTACCAGGTGTGGCACGTTATGAAGGTTGCCCCGTTGGAGACCAAGATGGTGATGGAGTAAACGATGATATAGATAAGTGTGTAGACGTAAAAGGCACTGTAGCTAATAGTGGCTGCCCGGAGAAGAAAATAATAGATATAGCTGTAAATAAAAATGTGGAACTCGTTGCCCGAAACATTTTTTTTGTTGCAGGCACTGCGCAGTTTTTGGCAAAAAGTTATAGCCACCTTAATACGGTTGTAACCACCCTTAAAGCCGATACTTCCCTTCGGTTAAGCATTACTGGTTTTGGGGATGTAAAACCGCTTACTACGAACCTGCAACTTGCATCAAAAAGGGCTACAGCCGTAAAGATGTTTTTACAAAGCAAAGGTGTGGACCCGCAGCGAATGGTTGTTAAAACTGGGGGAGAGGCGGAGACAAAAACACTTAAACAAGGCATTGGTTTAAAGCTATCCAATTAAAAATTTATTTGAATTAGCCGGAAGGATTTTTTTATAACTAAAAACCTTCCTTTCTTATTTCAATGCTCGAGTATGTTCGTCCATCTCCCGTGCATTGTTTATTCCTGCTATGCCCCAGGTGTTATTGAAATACAGGTAAGCGTCTTTTACCTTTTTACATTGGTTTACCTGATCGGCAATTTCAGCAAGCTTGCTTTTCTCATATTGCGATTTGTATAGCACCGGCACTCCATGAAATCGATAATAGATAGTTTTTGTTTTGCAAACTGCATTATCCGGAAGGTTGTTAATGCTGACACCACTAAAGGTTATTTTATGTTTAGCCAATCGTTTATATACCTCGTCGTTCCACCAACTGATATGCCTGAACTCCAAAACGTTTTGGAAAGTTGGGTCGAGAGATGATAGGATCGTATCTAAATACTCTTCGCTGTAATGATGGCTGGCGGGTAGCTGAAATAAAATGCAGCCCAGTTTTTCCTGTAATCCTTCGCGTGCAGTTCCATAAAAATCTGCAAGCATTTGTTGCGTGTTATTAAAACGGTTGAAGTGGGTGATATGACGCGGTGCTTTTAACGAAAAACTAAATTCCGCCGGGCTTTTGTTGTACCAGCTTTGTAAAAACGACGATTGCGGAAACCTGTAAAAGGTAACATTCAGTTCCAGCGTATTGAATTTTGAACTGTAATATTCAAACCATTTGCTTTGTTGTAAGCCGGTGGGATAAAATACCTCCTTCCATGCTGCGTAACTAAAGCCGGAGCAGCCTATGTGCCATTTGATCATTTCTTTTTCAGTTGACGTTTTTAGTTGACTGTTGACCGATGACTGTTGAATGACGCTGTTGACTCAACTTAACCAAGCCTCTATTATGCCACCGGTTATTGTTTATGCAAACATTGAGCCTTTGCAGTTTGCATTGAATTGGGTTAACTGCCGGGGTTTTGTTTTGACTAAAATGTGTGTTGCTGATACTGGCTGCAATAGTATAAGAGGGCGATGCAACGATGTTTAAATGAGCGATGTGGACCGGCCCAAATAATTAGCTTCAGCAGCTTTTGTGTACATAAAAAAAGACCGGCTAAAAACCGGTCTTCCACAAAAATTATTTTTGATTTTTAGGCATGATAGCCTTGGGGGGATTTTGCTGCGCTTCTTTTTCTTTCCTTTTCTCTTCTCTTCGTTTACGGCGTTTTTCCTTGTTGGTCATATTTTCTTCATCTTCTTCAACCGGCTTTATTTCGGCGGGTTTTGCGGGTGGCTTAACTTCTTCTTTTTTTGGCTCTTCGGCTTTCTTCTCTTTAGGCAGATCGCTTTCCGCACCTATGTCTTCGGGCTTGGTATCGGGTATCACATAGTCGTCGGAATTGCCATTACCTACATCTTCCCCTTCGGCGCCAAACTGCTGAATGTTGGACGGGAGGCGGTTCAGGTAATCAAAAATGATGTCGTTGTCCATCACTTCAGGTTTGGAGAACTTGGAATTCTTATCCAGTCCCAAGGTTTTATCGTTGGAGGCTTTGTTATAAAAGTATCCCCAAATAGGTAATGCGGCGGAAGAACCCTGCCCTACACTTGTGCTGTTGAAGCGGATGAAACGATCGTCGCAACCTACCCATGCACCTGCGAGCAACTGGGGTGTGTAGCCCATAAACCATGCATCGCTGTTGTCGTTTGTGGTACCGGTTTTTCCGGCAATCTCGCCAGTTACGCCATAGCTTGCCATGCGCCTGCCGGTTCCAATTTGCATTACACCCTGCATCATTAATGCAATTTCATAAGCCGTTACTTCACTAATCACTTCCTTGCGTTTGGCGGGTAAAAAGTTTTCGAGCACATTGCCATTTCTGTCTTCAATGCGCGCAATCATCAATGGTTTGCTGTTAAAGCCCCTGCCGGGAAACATGCTGTAGCCCTGCATCATTTCGTACAACGATATTTCGCAGGCACCCAAAGCGATGGATGGAAAGGGTTCTACCTTTGTTTGCAGGTTGCAGTTCTTTAAAAATTCAACAAAGCGTTTTGGGCCATCGTTGCCATTGGTGCCTAGTTGCTTCATAATGTAGGCGGAAGCACAGTTACGAGAAAATGCCAGCGCCTGCGACATAGGCATTGCCCTGCCCGTACAACTTGCACCCGTTGCGGGCACTACACCATAACCGCCAAAACTTTGCTGCTGATCTATAACCGTTGTATTAGGATTGAAGCCTGCTTCTTCAATAGCCAGCGAGTACAACAGGGGTTTAATAGTGGAGCCTACCTGACGTTTGGTGTTTACGTTTACGTGGTCGTACTTAAAGGTTTTATAGTCGATCCCGCCCACCCAGGCTTTGATCTCCCCGCTTAACGGATCCATTACCATAAAGCCTGCCTGCAACATTTGGCGATGGTATTTTATGCTATCATAAGGCGTCATGGTTGTATCGGCTTCACGTTTGCTGTTCCATGCAAAAATTCGCATCGGCGTTTTTTTGAAGAAAGTCTTTTTGATGTCTTCATCGCTCATGCCTTCCTTCTTAAAATTCTTCCATCGTTCGCTGTTATGCATGGCATTTTCCAATACGTTCTCGTAGCCCTTCCAAACCGTTCCCTTTTTTATATTGCTTTGCGAGTTAATGATTTTTTGCTTGTAGCTGATATGTTTCGCCACTTCTTCTTCGGCATATAATTGCATACGCGGATTAACCGTAGTATAAATTTTTAAACCATCCCTGAACAGGTCGTAATTATCGCCATTGGGTTTGGTATGTTCTTTACACCACTTCTTCATTTCTTCACCAAGTACCATTCTGAAATAAGGTCCGAGCCCGGCGGTCTCATCCATTTTTTTAAAGTTGAGTACGATGGGTTTTGTTTTTAAAGTGTTTGCTTCGCCATCCGATAATACTTTGTTTCGTACCATCTGGTCTAACACCGTGTTCCTCCTGTCGAGCGCTAATTTTGGATTTCGGCGGGGATTATAAAGCGTAGCCCCTTTTAACATACCTACCAATACCGCAGCCTCTTCAATATTTAATACATCTGCATCTTTTTGAAAGAAAGTTTTTGCTGCGTTGCGTATACCAAAAACATTGTCGCCAAAAGGCACTGTGTTCAGGTAAAAGGCAAGTATCTCATCTTTTGTAAAATTCCTTTCAAGTTTTATAGCAATGATCCATTCTTTTATTTTTTGCATTCCCCTGGTAAATGGGTTACGGGCCCGGTTGCCGTTAAATAAGTTGAATGCTAATTGTTGTGTGATGGTGCTTGCTCCGCCATCCCTTCCCAGTTTAAAAATGGCGCGTGCAAGTGAACGTCCGTCAATACCACTGTGGCTGTAAAAGCGTTCGTCTTCCGTTGCTATCAATGCATTTACAACGTGTTTGCTGATATTCTCGAAATCTACATTGCTGCGATCCTGTAAATAGTATTTGCCCATCACGGTACCATCATCAGCAATCACTTCACTTGCCAGGGAAGCCGATGGATTTTCAAGATCTTCAATGGACGGCATTTTGCCGAAGATGCCCCAGTTAGCCATTAAAAGTAATAGTACAAATGAGCCAAAGCCCAGCCATACTATCCGCCAAAATATTTTTACTGAAGTTCGCACCCGCGAAGTTTTATTAGCCGCTTTTGTCATTGTAGTGAATGGTGAATAGTGAATGGTGAAAAGTGAGTGGTGAGTGATGAGTTGTGAATGGTAAGTTGTGATCGAAAATTTTAAATGTTTCAAAACTCAAAACCAAATCATAAACCCGAAACTCCTTCCCGCGTGTAAAGCTATAAAAGTAGCCACACCTGGCCTGCTTAAAGGTTAAAATTTACCAGGGAATGCCTGCTGAATAAGTTGCTTGTAAGCAGTCATATCTTTATTTGTTTTCAAAAGGTCGAGGTTGGCTGCACTGATAACAAGGAAACTGTATTTATCGCCTTTTAACCAGGGGAGAATGCGGCTGCCAACTATAGGTTTAATATTATCAATATAGGCAACTGCCGCATATGCATCGCTGAACGGACCCTGCAAAACAAGCTGGTAACGCTCGTCTAATTTCAATCCGCTCATATCAATTTTCTGGCTGTACAATTTCTCCCGGTTATATCGATTGAAAGCATTTTTTGCTTCTGTGGCATATACGTCATCCACCTTATCCAGCAGCACCATAACAAAATGCGGATCAGCAGGTGCGAAGCTGAAATTCTTAATAACCACCGTTGCAGGTTTTGTAGTATCTAATTTTTTAACCGGGATGTTGTTTGCTATAACAGGCGTTATTGTAGAGTCTTTCTTTATCTCTTTGGGTGGTGTAACAACAACAGGTTGGCTGCTTACTACAACTCTTGGTCGTTCCTCGGCGCGTGTAATATCCAGTTTGGTTAAATAATCTTCTATTTGGGTGCGTCGTTTTAAAACGTCAATCATTGTCTGGGCCTTTTCTGCCATCGGTGTTCCAGGGTAAAGCCCCACAAGGTTGCTTAACGAGTTGGTTGCAATGCTATCCTCCCGCTGCTTTACGTAGTAAATCGATTCTATATAAAGTAACTGCGGTGTCCAGTAAGTTTTTCCATAAGTACTATCTGCCAACTTCTTTTCTGTTTTCGCTTTTTCAAAACTTCCCTCAATAAACAAGTTATAGATGTCTTCGTATTTTTTTGTTGCGGCATTGGTGGCTTCATCTTTTTTACCTGCACCAGGGTTCTTCAATATCGCTGCCCATTTATTGGATGAAGGTTTGCTAAACAATTCTTTTTTTACGGCTGCTACTTTTTCAATATCACCTGTTTTTTGGTAACAGTACACCAGGTTAAATAACGCCTCATCTCTATATTCCGTATTTGGAAAACGGCGAAGTAATTCTTCGTACGCCTGTATAGCCGATGGAAAATCTTCCAACTTTGATTGAAAAGTTTGCGCCATTGTTAATAGCGATTCTGCTATCGTTTTATTGCTGCTCTCCAACTTCTCTTCTGTAAGCGGGAGCGTTGCCAGCAAATCATCGAAGGAGTTGCCGGAGAGGACACTATCCCCTTTTCCCTTTTGTATGTTATCGCTGATATCGGCCGCCGTTGCGTTTTGTGAGCGAATGGCAGATTGCCTTCTCCAGTTATCAACGTTGGTTCTTTGACCCCAACGACTTTTAAATTCACTAAAACCTCTTGCCTTTAAAGAGGCATTGTAAAAATAAAATTCACCGCTTTTGGCTTCATTAAACAAATTGCTATCGGGCGTTTTTACAGCAGGGTTGCTGCTTTGTAAAT
>JANPIA010000416.1:0-3242 GCA_031424735.1 Segetibacter sp. | reverse complement strand
GATAAAAGTGTTTACCCAATATTTCATTTCCACACCACGATTACTACCTTTCCAGCTATTCCCGGGCGCCATTTGTTTTTCTATTCTGTTTAGTGGAGATGCTTCAAAGTTTGTTTTGCCATAAAAAATCGTTTCACCTTGCGTACCATATTGCCCGGACATAAAAGTTTGTTGCTCGGTCAAGGGGTTTGTTTTCATCTGCCCGTTATTTTCCACAGACACATACGGCAGATACTTATACTGCTCTCTGCCAAGATTGTCATACACATTTGTACTCGCCACATCTCCAAATACTCCACTGGATGTTTCAAAACTGCCTTGCTTTACAACTCCCTGAACTGGCCTGCCCAACCCGTCAAAATATTGCGTAGCTATCTTTACATCGCTTACCCACCGACCAGGCAATGCATTGGCATCCTGCTCGGGTGCTACCGCATCAAATGTGCGGATATAATTAATCTGTGCAAATAAAATAGTGTTGCTTCCTAAAATAAACAGTAGTATTAGTATTGACAGATGGAAGATATTTCTGCGTATGACAGTATTATGGTAAAACAGTTTCATACTTAGTTTTTTCGTTTCAGTTAAAAGGATGTGATAATGGCTTCAATAAGTTCGCTGTCGGCCGGGCTTACCTTGGGTGAGAAAACACCAATCAGCATACCGTCTTTATCAATTAAGAATTTCTGAAAATCATTACCAGCCGGTGCATTCATCTCACCATTATTAGTCTTCTTTGCCAACCAATCGAATACTGCATTAGCATTATTCCCTGCTACACTTGTTTTAGCAGCAATGATAAACGTGGCATTATAATTAGCCTGGCAAAACTGTTTTATTTCCGCATTACTCCGTGCCTCATGTCCAAAACTGTTACTCGGAAAAACAATGACTACTAAACTATCTCCATATTGCTGCTGTAATTGCTGCAACTGTACTAGCTGTCCTACCTTATCACTACCAGTGGCAATATTGGCTATTAATACTTTCTTCCCCGGGAAGCTGCTCATGTTTACGGTATTGCCATTGGTATCCTGAAAGCTGAGGCTATGAAAATTAATCAGCAACAAGGAGGCTATCTTTAATAATATGCTTATCATCATTTTTTAATTTATCTTTTTTAAAAACAAGTGATACTGCAGGCAGTGCTGGAAGTAACAATCTGTGTATAGCTACTCACTGTTTGATCAGGAAAACACCAGGCATAGGTACATTCCCAGGGACCGGTTTTACCCATCTTCCTGACTCTTATAATTTCCCAGGTACCATTTACACAAGTGCCATTGATACATTTTTGTGATGGTGCATTACAAGCCGGGCTGCATACAGGGCAAGCTCCCGGGTTAGGAATAATTACCTGTTGGGTAGTGTTGTAACTGGGGCTGCAAGGATTAATATCAATTTGTGATATTACCTGGTTGCCCGTTAACTCAAATGGTGCAGTATTAGTTTGTTCACAATAAGTACTTCCGTTTACCCAATCAGGAGGGGTTGGGCAAGTACCGGATGGATCTGTCACCCATCGCAAGCCCAAATTTGTTACCGGGTTGATATCTTTTTCCTCTTTTTCTCTTATCCCTGAATTATAGTTGCTGTTTGCAGCACAGGGTTGACATCTTGTTTGGCCAGTAGCCCTCCACACAGCGGCACCATAGTTTTGTATCGGACAAGCTTCCGGCTGACCTGCATAGTTATAACAGATTTTTTTGATGATATTATTGTCATGATCTTTGATCAGTATCAAACGGCCAAATAAATCATACTCGTAAAAAGATCGCCTTCCCCTTGTATCTGTTGCACTGCTTATACCCAGTATTGGCTTATAAGTATAGGTTGTACTCATAGCACCTTGCAGGGTAAGTAGTTTATCAAGTTCTGTACGCATTGCACTTTCACTCGCCGGACTATTGAGTATAGATATATTAATTCCGCTTTCAGTAAGTACATCGTCGTATGATTTTCCGGCAATCTCGGCTACAGGATTTTTACCACCATAACCCCATAAGTAACTGACAATAGATCCACCCCGGCTAATTGATTGTAATAAATTTTCATTATTTGATTTCAGTTCAACCTCCGTTTCAAAGCGGCTATCCCTTGTTATCGTTACTCCGGAAACATTACTTGGTTGAAAACTAATAGAAGGAGCAGCTAAATTTATTTTATCGATATACTTTACATACAACTGGTCAGGGTTGCTGTTCAAAATATCATATCTGTAATATTCAGCACCGGTAAGTTTTCCGTTTTTCCAACTGGTGCTTTCAATTAAAGGATTTCTGCTTTTTTTCTTAAGCCAGTATACAGGTTTAAGCATACCATCTGCTGCGGCAATAGCATTATCAAAACAATTATCATAGGTATTGGAAGAGTTGGTAAAATTGGTAGCCCTGCAATTGATGTAATTAACTCGAATCTGTGCAAGGTTTACCCGGTAAGTAAGAAAAGCATTCCACTTACAATTGTAGTTACTTCCACAGGAAGAAAGTGCTGCCTGATAATTGCTGGTATGATAAGCCAGATCTCCAGCATAGGTTGAATAACAGTTACTGATTGCCTCGCATCCAGCATTGACATAATCAAATGCATACTTATACTTTGCCTCTGTGGTTTCACCTTTCGAATCTGTGGAAACTATCCTGGTCAGATTATTATGGTAGAGGCTTTCATAAAATGAAGTAGAAACATTTGATAAAATGATACTGTTAACAAGGTTATAATTTCGATCGGTTACACTATTATTTATTTTCTTTTTTGCACTTAGATTGTATTCCGTCGCTCTCCCATTACCAACTCCCACAGCATAAGTTATAACTCTTGCGGGAGTATAAGTTTCAGGAACTATTTCATAATCACAAGTATACCATTTTTCTGAAAGTATGTTCCCCTGTTGATTAAAATATTGTTCTTCCTTTAACTCCCCCCTTTTGTATTCGAACGGAACAGGAGGGGGAGGCCAATTAGGAAGGTCTGCCGGACAAGGCGGTGTAAGGTTTACATTTTTATAGGCAATATCATTGTGCAAGTTTTCCCATAGATCAGAGCCAAAATATTTATAGATACTGTACCCATTTCCTGTTTTGGAAACCTTTACTTGGCTGTAACCAATATGGTTGCCTTGTGTATTTTTCATCGGCACCAAAGGGCTGCCCGATTTTTTATAATACAACTGCCCAACATCACAGTTGATGCAGCCATTGAGGCTACATGGAGGAGTGCCACCCAAACCAACTGTTTTTACC
>JANPIA010000415.1:0-2885 GCA_031424735.1 Segetibacter sp. | reverse complement strand
AACGTTTTTGTAACCGATGGCGCCTGTATGACATCGGCCAACTGTGTAAACCCATCGCTCACCTATATGGCTTTAACGGCACGTGCGGTAGACTACGCGGTAAGCGAGCTGAAGAAACAAAACCTATAACGGCAAGGCTTTAACCATTTTGGTTGAAGATATTTTGTTCCCGGCATTTAGCTATTAATTGAAAGGTTGTTGCGTCGCACTCTTGTACAGTTGTTCAAAATGCGGCCTAATTGAACCGAGATAAAAACATCAAACAATTTAACAGAAGTAAACATCTCCCCATGGTTGAAAACGAAATTCAGAAAGACGAATCAGCACAACTAAATTCCAGGAGAAATTTTATTAAAAATACTGCGCTTGCTGCAGCCGGGTTCATGATTGTTCCGCGGCATGTTTTGGGCAGGGGTTACATCGCCCCCAGCGACCGTTTACTCATTGCCGGTATTGGTGTGGGCGGTAAAGGCGAAAGCGATATTGCGAACTTCTTTAAAAGCGGGAAGGCAGACATTGCCTACATCTGCGATGTGGACGAGAAAAGAGCGGCGAACACCATCAAAAATTTTCCTAAAGCAAAATTTTATAAGGATTGGCGTGTAATGCTCGAAAAGGAATCAAAAAACTTTGATGCAGTTTCCGTTTCAACACCCGACCATAACCATGCAGCGCCAGCGCTTGCAGCTATGCAAATGGGTAAACATGTTTATGTACAAAAACCCTTAACGCACGATGTGCACGAAGCACGTGTGCTTACCCACGCGGCAAAGGAGTATAAAGTGGTTACGCAAATGGGCAATCAGGGTGCGTCTGGCAACGGAGTTCGGCAACTGATGGAATGGTACGATGCTAAAGTGATAGGCAATGTACATACTGTATATGCCTGGACCAATCGCCCGGTTTGGCCGCAGGGTATACCCTGGTCTGCCAACAAAGCGGAAGTGCCCAAAACATTGGACTGGAATCTTTGGCTTGGCTCTGCTCCTTACAAAGACTATGTTGAGAAACTGGTTCCATTTAACTGGCGTGGCTGGTGGGATTATGGTACCGGCGCCCTTGGCGATATGGGCTGTCACCTTATTGAACCTGCCTTTCGCGTGCTGAACCTGGAATACATTTCGGATGTGCAGGCAAGTGTTGGCACCGTGTATGTTGATGAGTTTAAACAGGGTTATTTCCCTGATGGATGTCCACCTTCAAGCCATGTTACCATCACCTTCCCTAAAACAAATAAAACCAAAGGCCCGGTAACACTGCATTGGATGGATGGCGGTATTCAACCGGAGCGTCCTGAAGAATTGGGCCCTACCGAATTGTTTGGCGATGGTGGCAACGGTTGCCTTTTTATTGGCACCAAAGGGAAAATGATGTGCAGCACCTATGGTGCCGATCCAAGGTTACTACCACTCACCCGCAATACCGACGTGAAGGTGAAGCAAAAACTTGCCCGGGTGCCCAATGGTGCCGATGGACATTATGCGCAATGGGTAGAAGGTGCAATAGCTGGCTATGGAAAAATGGAGATGAGTTCGCCTTTTGAAATTGCAGGCCCGTTAACAGAAATGTTATGCATGGCAAACCTTGCCATCAGGGGCAACAATATTCGTAAGCCACGTGCCACCGGCACCGGGTTCGATTTTCCGGGGAAGAACATTAAGCTATTGTGGGATAACGCCAATATGCGTGTAACCAATTTCGACGATGTAAATCAATATGTGAAGAGGAAATACAGGGATGGATTTAATATTGGACCGTTATCGGCTTAAGTAATAGTTATAGCCACTTTAATATGCATATTGTTTGAAGTAACGATGCAGAATCATTTGAATTACTAACGAACTACAATTTTATTATCATGAACAGAAGAGAAGCAGTACAAAGTCTTTCCCTTTTATTGGGCGGAACCATATTGGGTGCGGAAGCATTTTTATCGGGTTGCAAAACCAATACAAAAAGTACCGGCAGCTTTAGCCAAAGCCAAATAGATCTTCTCAACGAAATTGGCGATACCATACTCCCACCCACTAAAACGCCCGGCGCCAAAGCAGCCAATGTTGGGCAGTTTATGAAAGTGATGGTGAACGATTGTTATGAGCCAAAAGATCAAAAGGTATTTCTTGAAGGAATAGATAAGCTTCAGGAATTCTCCAAAAAAGAATACGGCAGCGAGTTTGCCGCACTTAAACCTGAACAAAGGCACGACCTGCTTGTAAAGCTGGACAGCGAACAGAAAGAGCATGGAAAAAATGAAAAAGACGGAGACCCCAAACATTATTTCCGTTTAATGAAAGAGTTAACCATGCTGGGTTATTTTACGTCGGAGATAGGTTGCAAACAGGCACGACGCTACATTGAAACACCTGGCAAATTTGAAGGCTGTGTGCCTTATACTAAAGGTGATAAAGCCTGGGCTTAAACAAACTTAAAAACTATTTTTATGCACAACGATAGAAGGCAATTTTTGAAAGTAGCAGGCACATTGGCCACCGGCTTAGCCATTGCCGGGGTACCCGATATACTTTCGGCGGCACCCTTCAAAACTTTTAAGGGAAGTATAAAAAAATTCGGTCTTCAACTGTATTCGCTTCGCGATGTATTACCTACGGATCCAAAAGGTGTGCTGAAACAAGTTGCATCTTATGGTTACAAGCAAATTGAAAGTTACGAACACGATAAAATGGGAATGTTCTGGGGCATGAAACCGGCTGAATTCAAACAGTTTTTATCCGACCTGGATATGCGGGCTGTTTCCAGCCACTGCAACATCAACACCGACTTTGCCAGAAAAGTGGATATGGCAAAAGAAGCCGGATTGAAATACCTTATTTGTCCTTATCTCGGCCCGCAAAAAAGCATGGATGCGTTTAAAAAAGACGCCGATC
>JANPIA010000414.1:0-6344 GCA_031424735.1 Segetibacter sp. | reverse complement strand
TGTAAAACATATTTTTGCGATACTACATTATAAGTATTCGCTTCTAGTCTCGTCGCAGAAACCTGGGAATTTCACGAACGCGAGGCATTGAGTGAATGCCCACTCTATAATTATAGGGTTGGGCTCATTCTTTGTTTTTGCGTTCGGCCACTGAAAGGTGGTGGGCTCCCAGGTCCCATGCGGCAATTACAGGGATGAGTCCGACCCTATTGCTTTTATTTCAATAGATTTTACTCATTCATTACAACTGAAGATCAATTTTATTTTCCAAGTTGTTTTCAATGCCGACTTCAGTTTCATTTTCAGATTCAATGTTGCTGTTAAATCTTAAAGATGGCAACCCCACTGCACTAAAGCAGCTTTATGATTTATATAGCGACAGGCTTTATTGCAATATATTTAAACTGGTAAAAAACGAAACAACAGCACAGGAGCTTTTACAAGATGTATTCATAAAACTTTGGCTTAAAAGAAAAGACTTACAGGTAACCAATATTGGCTCCTACCTCTACTCAATGTGCTCCAATGCGGTAATAGACCACTTTAGAAAGCAACGCAACAATATTGTAATTTTTAATGGGCTCATAGCTTCCGCCACGCAACACTACAGCCATGTAGAAGAAACAGTTTTCAGCAAAGAAACCGCCGGGCTGATACAGAAGGCAATGGGTGCACTTCCCCCAAAACGCAGGCAGGTATTTGAGCTCTGCAAAATAGAAGGTAAAAGCTACGCCGAGGTAAGCGGCCTGCTTGGCATTTCCATTTCCACCATCAACGATCACATAGTAAAAGCAACCAAACTCCTCCAACAAAAACTAAATCCCTGATCCATCAGTATATACCAAACCGTTGTATATGAAACAGCCCTTCCTGGTCAACACCAAACGAGAGAACAAAAAGCTTATGCTAAAAATTTACCTGCTGCTCATAACATGCTTTGCAGTCATAGCCCTCCACGCCTACATCCTCTACCACCTCTTAACAACCAACAGGTAACTCCATTCGCTTTCAACATTCAACTCAAAACTCAAAACTCATAACTCACACCCTTCGCTTCCAACATCAACGCACAACCGCTCTTCACCACAGTAGTACAAAAGCCAATTTGAAATACCACCGTCGGCAACAGGCCGTTTTGTTGCCGACTGCCTTTTTTTGTTTCTTTTTTGGGCAAGCAAAAAAGAAAAGAACATGCAGGCAAAAATGAACAAACAAAAAATATTTTCAATTACAACAGATGTACAACCTGTTGCCATCGTCTTTAATATAAACCATCTTTGAAACAGCCTCCCATTACCGAAGATGAATTCCGTCGCTTCATCTGCAATGAATGTTCTGTAGAGGAAGCCAGAAAAGTAATTGATTTTTTAAGTCAAAATGAGGCTTCACAAAAAGTATGGATAGAAAAACAATTAAGCCAGCCAATTGAGGATAATAAAAAAGATAATGAAAAAGCGATAAGTGAAGGTTGGCAAAACATACAGGCGCAACTGCACAAAAAATCCGAATCAAAAATAAAAAGAATAGCTCCTTACTGGGTTGCCGCCGCATGTCTTGGTATGCTGGTTATTTCACCATACCTGTTTAAGAATAAGGAATCGGCAATAGAAAAAAGCATAGTACAAAAACCGGCAAAAAGTGATGTTGCACCTGGCGGCAACAAAGCTACGCTTACACTATCCAACGGTTCGGTAATACTGCTTGATAGTACAGCAAGTGGTCATATCGCAAAGCAGGGCAACACAATAATAAAGCTTGGCAATGGTCAGCTTTCTTACACTGCATCCAATCAAAAACCAGGCGAAGTATTGTTTAATACATTAGCTACACCAATGGGAGGACAGTACAATATTATATTACCAGATGGCAGCAGGGTATGGTTGAATGCCGAATCATCCTTACGTTTCCCTGCTGCCTTTGTTGAAGAGCGTATAGTAGAACTCACAGGCGAAGCCTATTTTGAAGTGGCAAAAAATGCATCAATGCCCTTTCATGTAAAAGTCAGTAATGCCGATGTGCAGGTATTGGGTACGCACTTCAACATAAATGCGTACACTGATGAAGCAGTTACTAACACAACATTATTAGAAGGAAGAATAAAGATAAGCACCGGCAGTTCAGCAAATGTGCTTACACCTGGGCAGCAGGCATCAATAAATAATACGGGTGGCATTAAGGTAATTAGCAATGCAGATACAGAACAGGTAGTAGCATGGAAGAACGGCAACTTTCAGTTTAATATGTCTGATATACAATCTATCATGCGCCAGTTGCAGCGCTGGTACAATATAGAGGTAGCGTATGCAGGTAAAATACCCGCCGGTCACTACATGGGTGGCATAAGCAGGAGTAATAACTTATCAGTCGTGCTGCAGATGTTTGAGCAAAGCGGGCTGCGCTTTTCCTTAGTGGGTAAAAAGCTTACAGTCCTTGAATAGCATAATAATATTTTTTCCGGTAAAAGAAACATAGGCCTGTGTTTCTGTAATCACTCTTTTTTTTTATAGTAAAAATTTAATAGCCGTTGCTGTTAACCTGTACACCTGTGCATACCTGTGAATAACAACACTTTTAAAGCTGCACAATTACCATTATCCACCTAAATTTTCTGCTGATGAAAAAACTTTTCGTGATCCTTATTTGTGTGGCATGCTCGTTACAGGTGGCTGCACAAAACAAAATTTCCCTGTCCCTTAAAAACGCTTCCTTACAAACGGTTCTCCAAGAAATTAAAAAGCAAACAGGCAGGGATGCCCTGTATAAATATGAATTGTTGCAAAACACAGCAAAAGTAAATATTGAGCTGCGTAATGCATCGGTAGAACAAGCGCTTGATGCCTGCTTCAAAAACCAGGATTTAACCTATGCCATTGTCGGCAATACAATTGTGGTAAAGCACAAGGAACAGGCAAAAGTAATAGTTGATAAATTGACTAATACTGATATACAGGGGAGGGTCACAGACCAGGAGGGAAACCCGGTGGAAGGAGCAACAATTACAATAAAACAAACCGGCAGGTCCACCGCAACAAATGCCGCAGGCACATTCACCTTACAGGGTGTAGGCGACACCGCAACCCTCCTCATCACAAGCATAGGCTACGAACCCGGGCAATTATCAGTACACAACAGGTCTTCATTTAACATTACGCTAAAGCAAAAAATCAGCGAGCTCGATGAGACGGTTGTTATTGCATACGGCACCACAACAAAACGGTACAATACCGGTAGCGTTAGCAAAGTTTCCGCTGAAACAATAGGCAAACAACCTGTTTCCAATCCGCTGTCAGCATTATCCGGCAGGGTACCCGGTTTGGTGGTAACACAAAGCAGCGGCATTGCCGGGGCGTCGATAAAAATACAGGTCCGTGGGCAGAACTCATTGGTGCAGGGCAGCGATCCTTTATTTGTAATTGATGGCGTTCCCTTTGCACCCAATAACGACTTCATAAACCAGCTTTCATCTGCAGCAACCCCGCCCAATACTACTTCCGGCATCAGCCCTTTCAATAGTATTAACCCTTCCGAAATAGAAAGCATTGAAGTTTTAAAAGATGCCGATGCAACTGCTATTTATGGCTCAAGGGGTGCAAATGGGGTAGTCCTCATCACTACTAAAAAGGGAAAGTCAGGAAAGACCCGCCTTGCAGTAAATGTCTATTCCGGCATAAACAGGGTCACCCGCACTCCGGCTATGCTCAATACACAGCAGTATCTTGAAATGCGCAGGGAGGCATTTAAAAACGATGGTGTCATTCCAACCGTTACCAATGCACCCGATCTGTTGATATGGGATACTACCCGCTATACCGGGTTTAAAGACTTACTTCTGGGAAGCACGGCGCACACTACCGATGCACAGCTTACCATTTCCGGCGGTAACAGCAATACCCAGTTTCTTGTTACAGGTGGCTATCACCATGAGACCGCCGTATTCCCCGGCAATTTTGCCGATAAAAAAAGCTCTGCCCGTTTCAGCATAAGCCATGTAGCGCCTTCAAAAGACTTGGCCATAAATATGTCCGCCGGTTATTCATCAGGCAACAACGGCATAACATCGGTCGATTTGGCTTCCTTTATAAATCTGCCGCCAAACACACCTGAATTATACGATGGCAAAGGTGCTTTAAACTGGCAGCAGGGGGGAGTGGCTTTTGCTAATCCGCTTTCTGTATTATTTCAAAAATACAATGCACGTACAGGCAACCTCGTATCAAACCTCTTGGTATCTTACCAGCTATTGCACGGCTTAACTGTTAAAGCAAGCGCAGGTTACAATAGTTTAGTGCTAAATGAAATGCGTCTTTATCCGAAAGCGGCGCAAAACCCTGCTTTTACGCAGGTAGCTTCGGCAAATTTTGCAACCGGTACCTATAGCAGTTGGATCATTGAGCCGCAGGCAGAATACAAGGTCACACTTTCAAAAGGCAAACTGGTTGCATTAATAGGTAGCAGCTTACAGCAAACGGTAAACAATGCATCTTCCACTACCGCCTCTGGTTTTAGCAGCGATGCATTGATACAATCTGCAGGTGCTGCAACAACCGTAAGAGGCGATAATAGTTACAGCCAGTACCGTTACCAGGCATTCTTTGGAAAGCTCAACTACAATTGGAGCGATAAGTACATTGTTAACATTACGGGGCGAAGGGATGGCTCCAGTCGATTTGGACCCGGCAGGCAGTACGCCGCATTTGGTGCCGCTGGTGTAGCATGGTTGTTTTCAAACGAAAAGTTTGCAAAAAAACAGTTGCCTTTCATTACCTATGGTAAGCTTCGGGGTAGTTACGGCAGCAGCGGCAACGATCAGATTGGAAATTATAAATACCTGGATTCATGGAATAGCACTTCAAATCCTTATCAGGGCACAGCCGGGTTGGTACCGGCTCAGTTATTCAATCCGGGCTATAGTTGGGAGGTCAACAGGAAGCTTGAAGGGGCTGTAGAGTTAGGTGTTTTACAAAACACCCTTTTGATCAATGTGGCGGCCTATCGTAACCGCAGTCGCAACCAGTTGGTATCATATAAGCTCCCTTCTCAAACAGGCTTTATAAGTGTCATTCAAAACCTGCCGGCAGTAGTGCAGAACGCAGGCTGCGAGGTGGAACTTACATCGCACAACATAAAGTCTGCGAACTTCCGGTGGTCCACGTTGCTTAATATTTCTGTGCAAAAAAATAAATTACTTGAGTTTCCCGGCATTGCTGCTTCAGCGTATGCAACCCAGTATGTAGTCGGCCAGCCGCTAAGTATCATATATGGCTACCGCTCCTTAGGGGTCGATCCTGCAACGGGCGTCTACACATTTGATGATATTGATAAAAGCGGTACCCTCAATAGCCGCGACTATGTCGTACAGGGCAGTGCTGATCCTGTTCTGTATGGAGGCATCAGCAATAATATACAGTACAGGGGCCTGCAGCTCGATGTTTTTTTTGAAGGCAGGAAACAAAGAGGACGAAACTTCCTGTACAACAATTTCGATGTTCCCGGTATTATGAAGAATCAGCCCCTAACTGTTTTAGACCGTTGGCAAAAACCCGGCGATATAGCAGCGGTATCGCAATACACCTACAATGCTAACTCAGCGGCTTATAAGGCTTTTAGTACAATGGCGCTTTCAAAAACAGGTGGCCGCTACAGCAATGCCTCTTTCATCCGGTTAAAGAACGTCTACCTCTCTTATAATTTTCAGGCTGCTTCGTTAAAGAAACTGCATGCCGAAAGTTGTCGCCTGTACCTCCAGGCGCAGAATATTGCCACCATTACCGGCTACACCGATGGCGACCCCGAAACACAGGGCACCTATGCCATGCCCCCGCTTCGAACATTAACCGTTGGTTTACAAATAACCTTTTAAATAGTACAAAATGCATAAACATTCACCTGTTATCATTCGCCGCTCTGGCGTTTGTTTAAAAACAATAATAAACGCTTGCATACTTGCTATTGTCTGCTTTAGTTCCTGTAAAAAATTTTTAGCGGTTGATCCACCGAGAGATCAGTTGGTAACATCGGTTATTTTTTCCGACGATTCAACCGCCACGGCTGCTGTCGCAGGTTTGTACAGCAGCATGATGACAGCCAACAGCAACTTTGCAGATGTGGCTGTTACTTTATATGCAGGCTTATCAGCCGATGAAATTTATAACACATCGCCCAATGCAAATGCCGACCAGTTTTTACAGAATGCCTTGCAGCCAGCTAATACTATTATAGCCACCAACTTATGGCGCAGGGCTTATGGCTATATCTATCACGCAAATGCCATTATAGATGGTTTGAAAAAAAGCACCGGCGTTAGTATTGAACAGAAAAATCAGCTTACAGGTGAAGCAAAAGTG
>JANPIA010000413.1:0-11959 GCA_031424735.1 Segetibacter sp. | reverse complement strand
CATCTTCCCCAGCGGATGGGAGATATTGAACACGCGGTTGTATAATAGCGAAGGCGCGTTTAAGTCATCGCCCTTCACTTATATGGATATTCGCGACGACAGGGTGTATCATTATTTCGATATCAGGCAGGGTGAAACGCTTACTTACTATGTGCAACTTAACGCGGCATATCCAGGAAGATTTTATTGGCCCGGGACCTATTGTGCAGCCATGTACGATAACAACATCAGCAGTGGTGTGAATGGTAAATGGGTGGAGGTGGTGCAATGATGATGTGTAGAGTTTGGGTTAAGTCGATTCAGAATTTCGTAGCGGGATATTCAATAACCTCAAAGAATATTTTTTTGCTTCGGACGTTCACATTATTTCGTAAGTTATTTTAAATTCTTTTTCAAATTCTTCGTGTGAAATAGTCTGTCCTGCGCTGCTTGCCCAAGCGAAAGCTGTAATGACCTTTCCTGATTCCTTGTTAAGTTTGGAAAGGGGTAGGGTTCTATGATTTCCAATCCGGACACTACTTTAACGTTTTTTCATCAGCTGCATCAACATCTGTTTGATTTGTTCATGAAGAACTGAATCGTCATCAATTTTTTATTAGTTTTATCAAGCTTAAACCTCTTTGTTCATAATCCGCTTTTGAAAACATTCTTCCAAAATATAAAGTACAATCTCACCCGTAAACCAACATTCAGGTTTGCCATTGTGAGCATACTACTGCTTTGGTTTTGGTTATGCCTGCCACAACAATTGTTTCACTCACCTACCAGTTTTGTTATTGAAGATGAGAAGGGAGATTTGTTGGGAGCGACCGTAGCTGCGGATGGGCAATGGCGTTTTCCACAGGATGATGATGTGCCCGGCAAGTTCCGAAAATGCGTCACCGCTTTTGAAGACAAGCGGTTTAACTATCATCCCGGCATAGATCCCATTGCACTTGCCAGGGCTGTTTGGCAAAACATGCGCGGACGAAAAGTAGTTAGTGGCGGCAGCACATTAACCATGCAGGTCATCCGGCTAAGCCGGGGTAAACAGCGAACACTTTTTCAAAAATTTGTTGAAGGCATACAAGCTGTAAGGCTGGAATGTTCTTATTCAAAAAAAGAGATACTTGCATTATATGCAGGGAATGCACCATTTGGTAGCAATGTTGTTGGATTAGATGCAGCGGCATGGCGATATTATGGCAGAAGCCCGGATAAACTTAGCTGGGGCGAAATGGCTACGCTGGCGGTATTACCCAATGCACCAACCCTGGTACATCCCGGAAAAAACCGCACCATATTATTGCAAAAAAGAAACGACTTGCTGGATAAACTGGCGGCAAACAAAACCATTTCAAAAATTGATTGTGAACTTGCCAAAGTGGAACCACTGCCAGGTAGGCCATTGGCGCTGCCTATGCTTGCGCCCCATTTGTTAGACCGATTTAAAAAGGAGTATGCTGTTCTGAAAAAATGTAATAACGATCAGTCAACCCGCATTACCTCAACGCTTCAATCATCGCTGCAACTAAATGTTTCGCAAATGATAGAACGATACCATAACAGCTTTAAAGGAAACGGGATAAACAATGCAGCCGCAATGGTAATGGAGGTTGAAAGTGGTAAGGTGATAGCCTATGTGGGTAACGTTTACCATCCACAAAATGCAGAGCTGGAAAGCCATGTTGATGTACTTGCATCGCAACGAAGCCCGGGCAGTACATTGAAGCCCATTTTGTTTGCTGCCATGCAAAGCGATGGCTTATTACTGCCGAAACAATTGGTGCCCGATATACCAACGCAAATTGGCGGATATACACCGCAAAACTTCAACCTGGAGTATGATGGTGCAGTACCTGCCAACAGGGCGCTTAGCCGCAGCCTGAATATTCCCGCAGTAAAAATGTTGCAGCAATATAAGTACCAGCGATTTTATGATGTGCTGCAACAATGCGGCTTTTCCACCATAAAAAAACCGGCAGATTTTTACGGGCTAAGCCTGATATTAGGCGGCTGCGAAGTAACACCGTTTGAACTTGCCGGCGTGTACAGCAGTATGGCAAGAGCCTATCTCCATCAACGGAAAAACAATGGTGCGATGAATACGGTTGACTGGCACATGCCTTATTATATAAAGTCAAAAGTGGAAAGTAAAAACGCAGCGAATGTTTTCGTGAATGGTCAATCGTCAAGCTGGAAAAATGAAACCCAAATCGAACTGCCCCAATCAACCGATCAATCAATCAACTCATCAACTACCAACCGCCAACCACCAACCACATTCGACTTCACTTCACTCTGGCACACGTTTAATGCTATGCAGGAAGTTATGCGACCGGGTGAAGAAGGCTTATGGAATCTATTTGGTTCCGCACAGCGGATCGCCTGGAAAACCGGCACCAGCTTTGGTTACCGCGATGGTTGGGCGATTGGTTTGACACCTAAATATTGCGTAGTGGTTTGGGTAGGGAATACGGACGGCGAAGGCCGCCCCGAACTTACCGGCATTAATACGGCAGCGCCCGTTCTGTTCGATATTTTTCGGTTGCTGCCAACCTCGCCATGGTTCGAACCACCTGTGTACGATTTTGCCTATCTGCCCGTATGCCACGAAAGTGGATTTAAGGCCGGGTCGGATTGCAAAAACGTTGATACTGTACTGGTTTCTGTTAAAGGAAAAAATGCAGCGCAATGTCCTTACCATCGCATCATCCACCTCGATCGCACTGCAACTTACAGGGTCAATGATCGCTGCGAATCTCCATCGGCAATGCAACACGCAAGCTGGTTCATATTGCCGCCCGGCATGGAATATTATTTTAAACAACGTCACCACGATTATAAAACATTGCCACCCTATATGACGGGTTGTAATTTAGACAGCCGGCAAATGGAACTGGTTTACCCGGAGGCGGATGCTAAAATTTATGTGCCCATTGAAATCAGCGGACAAAAAGGCAACACTGTTTTTACAGCAGCCATCCGCGACCCTGCATCAAAAATCTTCTGGCATCTCGATGATACATATATTGCTACTACCATCCAGTTTCACCAGGTGGGTTTCAATCCAGCCGTGGGCAAACATACCCTTACCATAGTAAATGAACAGGGCGAGATGATCAGCCGAAACTTTGAAATTCTGCAAAAGGGAAGATAAGCAGCACAGCCATTCCACCATATTTGCATCAATAAGAATTTATTACACGGCAAACCTTTAACTCTTTTGTTTGTTGGTTAATGGGTGCGACCGGATATATTTTTTCAATCACAACTAATACAACAAACTTGAGTACCCTTAAAAAAACTTACCGGTATGTAAATAAGCCGGTTGTATTGCATTCAATTGTTGCCGAAGTGATTTTGCTGATACCGAGGGTTGTATGCGGGTTTTTATTGGCAAAAGATTTTGGTGCATCCAAATTTGGAATGCCCTGGACACCAGCTGAAAAAAACCTGGGATTGTTTGAAGTGGGTTATTGGTTTCCGGCAGATGTTGCGGAGTACGGTGGCATCTTTGCAATGTTCCCTATTTTTTTTGCATGGATGGCCGCCTTTAGTGAGGCAGTGGGAGGTGTTTTTTTATTGATCGGTTTTAACACGCGGCTCTCTTCTTTCTTAATTACCGTCACTATGTTGGTTGCCATATTTGCTCAACAATGGAACAATGGGCTGTGGAATATGCTGGCTGCCATGGGTTTTTTATGGGTAGCTATGTATTGCCTGGTGTTTGGTTCCGGAAAATTTGGATTGGATAATTTACTTGACAAGAAATTGAAAAGATCAGTATGAGCAATAAATTAATATGCATGTGCTTGTTGCTAACCGGCAGTTTGTTTACAGCCTGTGTTCAAAAAACCTACAAACGGACTATTGAATTTTCTGTTGACTATAAAGGTAATGCCGATGTGAAAACCGCGGCTGTAAGGGGTAATTCGCAACCCTTAAACTGGGATGAAAACTTTGCATTAGCCGATGCTGAAGGCGACTCTGTTTATACAGGCTCAGTAGTGGTGAATACTCCATACGATTTTATTGAAGTGAAGTTTGTGAAAAACGAGGATGTAATTGAAATGAAAGGAAAAGATAATCGCAAAGTTATATTGAATAAAAACGGCGTTACGGTTGTTACTGCCACTTACAATAAATAGGGCATGATCTGCACTCGCAATTGTTCGTAACAAATTCATTGGTTTTTATTTTGGCTGAAAGCGGTTTCAGTGCCACTATTTTTTTATTCTTATTGAAGATATTTGCCGCTACGATTATTCAACCGTTATTTAGGTAACTCATTTGTTTGAAGCCTCCTTCGCATGGGCTAACTTAGTACCTGGTTTTATATCCCCTTTTATAAACTAAGCTTTTTGGTAAATGACAAAAAATTACCCAGGTGAACTGTGGAAACCATTGATGTTTGATTTTGCGTTCACCAACGATTGCCGCATAGAAATTTCAACCTTTGGGCGGATCAGAACCTTCAATAAAGTTTCCGATGGCAACATTATTAATGGTTCCATGATAAATGGCTATAGAATTTTACGTTTGAAATTTTACTCGCCACGGGAAGAGAAAGTTCAAAAGAAATTCGACTATTTACAGCAACAGGTTTTTAAATTAGCGCGAAAACTAAAGTCGGTAACCGAAGCCGGTGAAAGCCCGGAAACGGTCAAAGAATTATCGTCGTTGCTGGAGGCTTCCAGGAAAAGCCTGACCAAACAGTTTCAAAACGATTTAAAAGAACGAACTATCAATTTTCAATCGCTCATACACCGGTTGGTGGCAGAAGCTTTTATAAAAAAGCCATCTTCAAAGCATATCATTGTTGCGCACAAGGATCATGATAAGGTAAACAACAGGGTAGGTAATTTACGATGGATGACACCAGAAGAAAATTATGAACACCAGAAAAGCAGCCCGCATGTAATTGCCGAAAAAAATAGCAGGCAGCACCGGCGTAAAGAGTCTTCGCGGGCTACAAAATTAACGGTCACAAAAGTGATGCTGTTAAAAAAAATGCTCAACCAGGGTAAGCCTATGAAACAACTTGTAAAGCAATTTAAAGTAACCGATACACAAATATTGAGAATTAAACGAGGTGAAAACTGGGCGGATATCCAGGCTGCAACTTAATAAGAAACCTATAGAATTATGCGAATGAGAAACCCCTGTATCATTGTTGCATCACTTTTCTTCCTTTGTTGCATTGGATGTGCTTTATTAAAAAATAACACCTACCAGGTTAAACCATACACGCCAGATTCGAAGACGCTGCACGACACGATAACTTATATGGATAGCCTGTTTTTTGATACCTATAATCATTGCAGGCTTGCTGTTTTTGATTCGCTCATATCGGAGGATATAGAATTTTACCACGACCGTGGCGGCTTAACCACTTCTAAAAAAGAGCTTTTACTTTCCCTTAAAAATAACATTTGCGGTAAAGTAACCCGCGAACTTTTGCCGGGAAGTATCGAAGTACATCCAATACCGAAATACGGAGCCGTGCAAATGGGAGCACACCGTTTTTTCAACAACCAGGAAAAGAATCCCCCACCATCTCTTTTCTCAAAATTTGTTCACACCTGGCACAACCAAAACGGCAAATGGCAACTTACGAGGGTAATTAGTCTTCATTAATAACTGGAACATTCAAACTGCTAACCATTATTATGCGCACTAATAATCCGGCACCTGCAAAAAAGTATATCTGGGTACTTATTGCTTTCATTGTGGTAAAGTTTTTACTGCAATATGTATTGATCCATCCCGAATTTGATCTTCAACGCGATGAATACCTGCACCTCGACCAGGCAGATCATTTAGCCTGGGGCTACATTTCAGTACCACCCTTTACTTCCTGGATATCTTACATCATCAGGCTTTTGGGCAATGGTGTTTTTTGGGTGAAATTTTTTCCGGCGCTTTTTGGGGCACTAACCATGCTGGTAGTTTGGAAGATTATTGAAGAGTTGAAAGGCAGCCTCTTTGCTTTACTATTAGGCTCACTCGCTATTTTAGTGTCCGTCATACTTCGCATCAACATACTTTTTCAACCCAACTCTCTCGACATTTTTTTCTGGACATTGCTTTACTATGCCATCGTAAAATATATAAGCACACAAAATGGCAAATGGTTGTATGCAGCAGCTACTGCATTTGCGTTTGGCTTTTTAAGCAAATACAATATTGTTTTTTTAGTGATAGGATTATTGCCGGCGCTGCTTCTTACGGAGCATCGGAAGGTGTTTGCGCAGAAGCAATTTTATTTTAGTTTTGGATTGGCATTTATCATCATCCTTCCAAATTTAATTTGGCAATATGCCAATAATTTTCCCACGGTGAGCCAATTGAAGGAGCTGGCCGAAACGCAACTGGTAAATGTAAAACGGCTCGATTTTTTGAAGGAGCAATTCTTGTACTTTGTTAGTTCTGCCATTATTATTGTTGCTGCTTTTATTGGGTTCATTTTTTACCCGCCGTTTAAAAAATACCGTATTTTTTTAGGGTGCTATTTGTTTACAATCGCACTGTTTACATTTATGAAGGCGAAAGCTTATTATGCCATAGGACTGTATCCTGTGTTAATCGCTTTTGGGTCGGTTTATCTTGAAACACTAACGGTGGCGGGTTATAAAAAATATTTTCGGCCGGTATTAATGGCATCGGTTGCTGGCTTAGCTGTACCATTAATACTGATTGCTTTTCCCATTCAAAGCCCATCCGAAATACATAAAAACAACAAGCTTTATAAAGCACTGGGTATGTTGCGTTGGGAAGACGGGAAAGAACATAATTTACCGCAGGACTTTGCCGATATGATTGGCTGGAGCGACTTGGCAAAACAAGTTGACTCGGTTTATAAAAATATTGACGATAAAGCGCATACGCTTGTGCTATGCGATAACTACGGTCAGGCAGGTGCTATCAATTATTACTCATCGTTTAAAAACATGAACGCAGTTTCTTTTAACGCTGATTATATTAATTGGCTGCCGCTGGAAAAAGAAATTCGAAACGTGATACAGGTAAAGGAAATGAATGAAGATGATAGTGCAAGAACAAGAGAGCGACCATTATTTGACAGTGTGCTTTCAGTGGGCAGAAACAACAACCCCTACTCCCGTGAATACGGTACACGAATTTTTTTATTGAAAGGTGCCAAAGCAGATATCAATAAAAGGATAGCGAATGAAAGGGACAGAAGATTGCGGCGTTGATTCCGTCCAAACCTAACAGGTCTTTGAGATTTGTTAGGTTTTTTATTAGGTTTTTAACAAGGTCATTTCAGCTTTTTATCATCACTATTTACCTTTCAAAAATTCGCTTTCGTTCAACCATATATTGCTGCTTTACATTTTGTAAAGGAATGTTTTCCTTGCCACCTGCTGCTACACACTTTCTGTCCTACTGGTTTAAATCATTTAGTTAACACCGTGGTCGGCGGTAGTAAAATCCTTCTGGTAAAATGTAAACTCTAACGTTATGCAATTTTTACTTCACGTGTTGGTCATAGCTTTTTTTGCAACTTTATCACTCGGCTGTAACGGACAAAACACCGGTGCGCAAACAAATAATATTTCATCAAACAAAAAACAAAAACCGGTGGGCGGCGGTTGTGATGGCTGCGAGTTAATGTTTGCCGGAATGCCCCCCACCATTAACGATGCCGACACCAGTGCAGGATGGAATGAGCCGGGTGAAAAGTTTTTTGTGAAGGGAATTGCTTACAAGCCGGATGGAAAAACGCCGGCGCCAAACGTAGTAATTTATTATTACCATACCGACAACAACGGATACTACTCCCCAGGGGTTGGTATGAATGAGAAAGCGCGAAGACACGGGCACCTGCGCGGATGGGTTCAAACGAGTAGCAAAGGCATGTATTCCATTTTTACCATACGACCGGCGCCCTATCCAAACTCCAGTAACCCGTCGCACATACACCTAATTGTTAAGGAAGAGGGAATGAATGAATATTATATTGATGAGCTGGTTTTTGATGACGATAAATTGTTAACAGCCGATCAGAGAAAGAGGCTGGAACGAAGGGGTGGAAGTGGTATTTTGAAAGTACGCAGGGTAAACGATCTTCAGGTAGCGGAACATAAAATTGTGCTGGGGCTTAACATTCCGGGCTATCCAAAATAAAAAATAAATTCATGCATAAAAAAACTCCCCGGTTTTTTGCCGGGGAGTTTTTAATGTAAGCCTATAGCTTTATTAATTTTACCTGTTGCCGTTTATTATTGTATAGCACCTGCAGCAGGTAATTACCCTTTGGCAAATGGTTATTTATATTGACCGATGTTGATGTTTGCCCGTTCAATTGCAACACTTGGCTTAGCACTTTACTGCCGCTTGCATTGTACAGTTGTATCTCCGCTTTGTCTGCTTTCTCTCCAAAAAATAATTGAAAACGATCGCGGAAAGGATTTGGCATAACATGCACACCACCATTTTTATCTACTTGCAATTGCACAATTCTTGAGTAGGTGAAACGCCCATCCCGGTCGGTTTGTTTTAACCGGTAGTAGAAAACGCCACGGCTCAAATCATAATCATTATAACCGTAGGCATGGGGCATTACCGATGTGCCATTGCCATCTATAAATGCAATGGATGCAAAGGTTCTTCCATCCCGCGATTTCTCTAAATGAAATCCTTTGTTATTGCTTTCGGTCAATGTATTCCAGGTAAGTTTTGCTTTGTTGTTTTCGAGCACGCCATTAAAATTAAGCGTGGTTACGGGTAACGGTCCGCCGCCGCTTACCCCTGGTACCCCCAAGCCAAAACCCGAAAAGGAAGTAAACGTAGAAGTATAAGTGAAATCACCAAAACCAAAGGCTGTTTTTGTTGCTGTTGGCGATACCGTTACATTGGAAGCAAACTGGTTGCCCGGTGTTACTTCACCTATTGCACGCCCCGTAATCTTAACAATTTTAGGATCATTTTCCGTGTAGCCTGTACCTGCTTTCCATGTGTTTATTTCTGCGGCCGTGTAATACAAAGTGAGGTCGTAGCTTATGCCGGAAGCAGGGGCATCGGGTGCGGTAAGCATGTATGTTTTAGCAGCGAGGTAAGTAGCCGGGTCCGATGACCAGAAGGGTACATTGGCCCCACCACCACTTCTGTCAACAGAAAGCTTTACACAGCCAAGGATGGTATTATTGTTGTTTTTTAGTGAAGCGATCACCTTCCCTGAATTATCGAAGAAGTGCACCGTTTGTAAACCGCCAACATAATTTATTGGTGCAGTGGCATCGTTTGCCGGTAACTGTATATCTGCATGAAGCGTTGAGTATATGCTGATATTGTCTACAGCAAACGCCGGGCTTGCCCCTTCAAACGAATCATTTATCCACCGGAAACCAATTCTGAAAGAGCGGTTATTTAATTCGGGAGGAAGGTTGGCAATAGCACGGGTAATTGCAGACTTACCTGAAAGATTGTTTGCACCCGCAAGTACATTCCAGGTAGGCGTAGGTGCAACTGTTGTGTCAAAAACAACTTCTCCCTGGTCGTAGCCAACTTCTGCTACCCCAATCCAGTCAAATTCAATAGAAAGATTGTATTTATCAACGGCATTTATGGTACGGTAGATTACATCTGTAGTAGCCTTTGTATTATCGTAGCCACACAAAAATTTTATCCTGTCGGAAATGAGCGCAGTCTGGTTGGTAATTTTGTTATTGCATACTGCATAAATGCCGAAAACATTCGGCGCGGCGGTTGTTTCACCACCAAACCCAAGCCAGCTTCCAGCGCCTGTTTCCCAGTCTTCCGAAAACAAAAGTGTTCTGGTTCCGCCTGCTTGCGGAAGTTTATCGTTGTCTGAAATGACGATGGAATTGAGGTAAGCAGCACCTCTTTTTGCGTTGGTACCTGCAGGGTTATTAATTGAAAGTTCAATGGATGCTTTTTCGGATGATTCTGTGGCAGCATCGTCGTAAATGCGAAGGGTTACATTTTGGGTTGATGCCGATGAGAACGACATAGGCATCGGGGTAAGTATTTCATAATCCTGCCCAATGGTTGCGGTTGATAGCGCCGCATTTGCAGAAACATTTACCTGTGCTGGTGCGGATGGGTTTCTTGAAAGTGTTACAGGAACAACTACATCAGTATATTTCCGGCAATCTGTGGTGTTAGTGGTGGTTTCAGTAACCAGCAACGGCGACCCAAAATATACGGCTGGTCGTTCAAGGCTGGTGCTGGTGTAAATGCCCCGGCCATGTGTTACAGCCAAAAGTGTTCCTTCTCCTTTACGGTATTCAAGATGATCAATGCGAACTCTCGCCAGCCCGGTATTGGTTTCGCCCCAATTGGTAGAAGCGCCATCTAATAATTCGGTAGAGTAAACACCAATCTCCGTACCGATGAATGCCTGCGTTGGATCGTTCGGGCTGAACATAATGGCTCGCACAGGAACATCCTGCGTAAAATTTCCTTCAATATTTATCCAATTAGTTCCGCCGTTTTTTGTTTCCCAAATGCTGGTTGTTCCATAATTGCTAATGCAATAGAGTATATGATTGTCATCATCTTCCTGAACAGCTATTTCTGAAACAGTACCTACCTGCGGTACCGTGGCAGTTATGTTGGTAAAAACCGGCGTAGTGCCATCGGCATTATCTACCCTAACGATTCTTCCGTTTGACATGCCGAAAAACACCCTTGAAACGGTATTGGGCGAAACCCTGATTGCACTTACCACAGCACCGAACGCCGCCGCCGTTTTGGTAGACGAAGTATTGGCCCCACCTACATCTTTTATAAGGGTATAATTTGAAGATGAGTTGGCTCCGTATAAGCTGTTAGTGCGGCTGTCGTAATCGGATGGGTTGATGAACCTCCCTAAGTTGCTTCCAACCTTCACAGTGGAGTAACTCGCCCAGTTGTTGTTAGTAATAAAATATTCGTTGTAGATGTATTGTGATATCTGGATGTTGGAATTATCATCATCAATATGGCAGTAAGCCCCATCGCCGCCAGTTACTGCTGTGGTACTATTGATGCCGGCAGCGGTGAAATATTGCGTGCCGTTATCCTGCGATCCGGCAATGTACTGGTTTGAACCTGGTGCCGGACCAATAGCGCCATGATAGAACTGTGTTACATTATAACCATTGTTTTTACCAACCGCCGGTGGTATGGCTATAGAAGCATCCGCACTAAAAAACACACCGCCATCGTTGCCAAAATACAGGTAGGTTTTAGAAGGGCCTTTAAAGAAATGTATGTAATGATGATCGGCATGAATGAATTGCGGGCTACCGCCCGACCAGCTTGACATTTTCGTCCAGGAGGTTCCCCCATTTGAGCTTACGTACGTATCCAGTCCACCCACAATTACGTGTTCTGGATTGTCGGGGTCTACCGCAATCGCCATATCGTACCATGCCTGCGATGCTGCCCAGGTACCGCCACCTGCATTGTTTACAGCCGTCCATGTTGTGCCAAAATTGGTGGATTTGTAAATGCCAAGTGCCGTACTGTTTGACGAGTTTTGCAGCCCCGCATACAACACACTATCTGCCCCTGGGGCGGTAGCAATTTCAACCCGTAAATAACCAGTAACCGGAAAAACGCATTTCGTCCAGATGGTACCGTTGTCGGTGCTGCGATATACGCCATCCATATCAGGCACCCCGGAAACGTTATTCATTCCCATACTTGCATAAATGTCTCCATTGGCACCGATCTCCAAATCGGAACAACGCGAAGAAGTAGCGCCTGTAACAATCACCGGTGAAAAGCTGGTTCCTCCATTGGTTGATAAACGCACACCACCGTTGCGGGTGGCAACAAAAAGATATTCAACACCGGCAACCTGTTTCACCACTATTTTTTGAATATGAGAGAAGGTAGATGACGGACTAGCAACCGCAGTAGATGGTAGATGCACCCAGGTTACACCATCATCGGTGCTCTTCCAGATACCGCCGCCCTGTATAGCATCGGCATTAAAAAATCCTTC
>JANPIA010000412.1:0-4486 GCA_031424735.1 Segetibacter sp. | reverse complement strand
GGTTGGGTGCGAAAAACGTAATGATAGCTGCTTTGCGCGATGCGAATTTGAAGCCAGAAGACATTGATTATATAAATACGCATGGTACATCAACACCACTCGGTGATGGAGCTGAAGTAAAAGCCATCACCCATGTATTTGGTGAACATGCGTACAACCTGAATATCAGTGCCACAAAAAGCATGACCGGGCACTGCCTTGGTGCTGCTGGTGTTATAGAAGCCATCGCCTGCATCATGAGTATTGTTTATGACATTGTTCCGCCAACCATTAATCATTTTACCGACGATCCCGATCTCGACCCCGACCTCAACTTTACCTTTAATACTGCACAAAAAAGGACTGTGAATGCCGCGCTCAGCAACACCTTTGGCTTTGGCGGACACAACGCAGCGGTGATAGTAAAAAAATATGTAGCTTAACATTGTGCAAATTCTCAAGAAATTTTTCGGTAAAAAGTCGTCCCAACAATCGTTTGAAAAGCAAATTGAAAATGTGCTGGGTTTAAAGCCGGGTAATATTTCTCTGTATATGACGGCTCTCAGCCACCGTTCGGTAAAAGAAGGTACCGATGAAAACAACGAAAGACTTGAGTATCTCGGCGATGCTGTTTTGAGTGGGATTGTAGCCGATTATTTATTTAAAAAGTATCCATATAAAGGCGAAGGTTTTCTTACCGAAATGCGCAGTAAAATGGTGAACCGCCAGCAATTGAATGACCTCGCGGTGAAGATCGGTCTCAAAAAAATAACGCTTTATAATAAGTTTGACGGTTCGTTAAAAGGGAGCCAGATTTTTGGCAATACACTGGAAGCCCTGGTGGGTGCTGTTTACTTGGATAAGGGTTACCGAAAAACGCAACGCTGGGTACAAAAGCACATGATCATTCCGCACCTGTATGTTGACGACCTGGAGTTGATAGACATCAACTTGAAAAATAAACTGATAGGTTGGGCGAGTAAAAACGGAAAGGTGCTCGAGTTTGAAATGCTGGAAGAAAAGCTGGAGAACAGCCGCCGGATTTTTACCATAGCCGCCGTATTGGATGGCGAAAAGTTATCGCAGGGTAAAGGGTACAATAAAAAAGACGCCAGCCAGATAGCTGCCCAGTTAGCGGTTGAAAAATTAGGATTGTAACCGCCCACCCCAAACAGTAAATGCTTTCTGCAAAAAAATTTCTTTGTACCAGGGTACATAACCACAGATGAGTCTTTTGTTGCGTCGCACAGCGTGTACGGTTGAAGCAAGAGGCAGCTTTGCCGGCGTATATTTCTAAATAGTTGGAAACAACCTTACAATATTCCTTCTTTCCTGTTTGTACTCGCCACCGTACCATTGCAACAATTTTAGGCAGGCTTCTTTTCCAACTGCGGGTATAGTATGCCCAACTGCTCCAGGTATGTTTTATACTTTGAAGGATCGTAATAAAACTTTTTTAGCTGCGGGCGGAATTCATCCTGGATTTTTCTGTTCAGGTGAAGTGCGGGCGGAGTGGTCGCTTCAACAAAAGGAATGTATTTTACTTCTTTAGTCTGAACATTTTTGTGGTACTCCCATGCATCGACAATGATCTTTGGATTGGTAAGCATATCCAGCAGTGTGGCAGCTACCACCTTACTACCGGCCACTACACCTTTATGTGCAATTGGGGTAGCCATAGCAATACCATCTGCCCAGTTGTGCCCCGGTGTGCCGGGTATATTTGAGGGATAACGCAATACTACTGTGGGTACATTCCAGGCAATATCAGCTATATCATCACTACCCGCACCCCACGAAAATTGAACAGGTCCATTTGCCGTATCCAGCTTTATAGCCAGGCCGTCTATAGGCTCGCCACGCTGAGTTTTTTTAGGAGCGCTTACCAGTTTTTGAACAGCCCTTGCCAATTGCTGGTCGGCCGAGTCCCATACCGGCAAACCCACCATCTGAATATTTTGCTGTACCGCTTCCGCTATCGATTTATTGAAATGCCCCGGCCAGGCAGTACCCAATAATTGATAAGAAACCTTTGTTCCCGTCATGGTTGCAATGGATTTTGCATAAAGTATCGCATCGTCATACATCGCCTTTATATCCTCATAAGTTCGTTCGCGCAGGTAATACCAAACAGCGGCTTTGGAGGGTACTACGTTTGGCTGATCGCCACCATCGGTAATCACATAATGCGAACGCTGGGTAGGCTTCATGTGCTCCCTTTTAAAGTTCCAGGCTACATCCATCAACTCTACCGCATCCAGTGCACTTTTGCCGCGCCAGGGCGCACCGGCGGCGTGGGCAGCACTTCCCTCGAATTTAAACTCTACCGATACCAACCCGTTGTTGCCAGCATCGCCCCAGGGGGCGCTCATATTACTGCCAACGTGTGTAAAAATGCAGGCATCCACATTTTTGAAATAGCCATCGCGTATGTACCAGGCTTTTGTGCCCACTAATTCTTCCGCCACGCCAGGCCAAATCATTAAGGTGCCGGGTAACTTTTCCCGTTCCATAATTTTCTTTACTTCAATAACCGATAAAATTACCAGTGGCAGCCCTGAATTATGCCCTTCGCCATGGCCGGGTGCACCCTCTACAATTGGTTCCTTATAAGCAACGCCTGGTTTTTGCGATGCTTTCGGAATACAATCAATATCGCTACCCAAAGCAATCACCGGTTTTCCATTACCCCATGTTGCCATCCAGGCGGTGGGTATGCCGCCAATACCATGTTCTATGGTAAAACCATTTGTTTTTAAAATGCCCGTGAGGTAGGCTGATGTTTCTGTTTCCTGGAAACCGAGTTCTGAAAAACTGAAAACCATGTCTACCATTTCCTGGGCTAATTTCCCCTTTTCGCCAAGGGATTTGGTCACTTCTTTTTTCCAGCTTTCCGTTTTAGGCAATAGTAACTTTTTATTGCTTTGACCTTCGGCAGTAAAAAAGGAAAGGAGTGGAAGTAGCCATAATAAATATTGCCGGCGCATGATTGATTGGTTTTGGTTGTAAGGTGAAAATTATTTCTTGTAACTGATCCTGTAAATAGCGCCTGAAAAATCGTCGCTTACCAGCATGGCGCCATCGGGGGCTATTTCCACATCAACCGGGCGGCCATATACTTTACCATCATCCTGTAGCCAGCCCGATGCAAAGGTTTTATATTCTTTTACTTTGTTGCCATTGAGGGTTACCAAACTAATGCGGTAACCAATAGGTTTGCTTCGATTCCAGCTTCCATGTTCAGCAATAAATACCTGGTTTTTATACTCGGATGGGAAATTATCTTTTGTATAGAATCGCATGCCTAGCGGAGCAATATGTGGTGCTAAAGCTTTTGCGGGGGCTACATAGTCTGCGCAGTTTTTTCCATTGCCAAACTCGGGGTCCAGAATGTTGCCTTGGTGGCAATACGGAAATCCGAAATGCATTCCTTTTTGCGGTGCATAATTCAGTTCGCAAAAGGGTACATCATCCCCCATATTATCCCGTCCGTTCTCCGTAAACCATAGTTCGTTGGTTTGCGGATGCCAGGCAAATCCAACACTATTCCGTACCCCTTTCGCGTACACTTCCAGGTTCGATCCATCGGGATTTATGCGGCATATGGTGGAAAACAAACTGTCCTTCTCTTCACAAACATTACAGGGTGCACCAATCGGTACATAAAGTTTTCCATCGGGACCAAAAGCTATAAATTTCCATCCATGGTGAGACTTATCCGGAAATTTATCTGTGACCACTTTATACGCCGGAGGATTAGCCAGCTTATCTTCAATGTTATCAAAACGAAGGATACGGCTAATTTCGGCAACATATAAACTGCCATCTTTAAACGCAACACCGTTCGGCATGGTTAAACCAGTTGCGATCGTATACACCCTGTCGGCTTTGCCATCTTTGTTTTCATCAACAATACCGTACACTTTATCCTCGCCACGGTTGCCAACAAACAAGGTTCCTTTGGTACCCAGGCATATACTGCGTGCATTGGGAACTTCAGCAAAAACGGATATGCTAAAGCCCGGTGGCAGCGTTATTTTATCAAGATGATATTTTTTATAAAGCGCATCCGTATTGGATGACAGAGCGGTTTCGTTGCCGGAACTGGTAGCGCCTCGTTTACAATTGGTAAACAAGAACGCGCACAACAGCATCATCAAAACATTAAGAATACTTGCCCTGCTTTTCATGCATTATTTTTTATCAAGGTACAAAACATCACACAGTATGTTTTTACTTCTACTCCTTTACCGTTGTTGTAACCGTTGGCTTATCGTAATGCCATTCGCTTCTTTCCAGCTTGTGCGCAGTTGGGTAAACTTCATCGGCTGTATTGCCATCGTACAACCTGCCGTTTTTCATTACATATTTTATGGTATTGGTATTGCGGATATTTTCCAGCGGATTTTTATCCAGGATGACCAGGTCGGCAAGCTTGCCTTTTTCAACACTGCCAAGATCGTTGTCTAATCCTAAACCGGTTGCGCCCAGTATGGTAGCAACTTTC
>JANPIA010000411.1:0-1586 GCA_031424735.1 Segetibacter sp. | reverse complement strand
GTTTTCTCGCCAATAAATTTCAGGTCTTGCGGAACCGCACTTATAACAGCATTCGGAAAAATTACGCATTGCTTTCCAATTCGGGAGCCATCCATAATCACAGCATGCGACATGATATGCGAACCTTCACCAATCTCAACATCCTCATAAATCACGGCAAACGGATCAATCGTTACATTGGCTCCTATCTTCGCATTAGGATGTATATGAGCAAGTGGGCTTATCATGTTATTCTGTAGGTCGTTTTACAATTTGAGCAAGCAATTCAGCCTCGGCAATTAGTTTATTGCCTACGAAAATAGTTCCTTTCATTTCAACCAAACCCCGGCGAATGGGCGTTGTCAGCTCCATTTTCAATATCAAGGTATCGCCCGGCACCACTTTCTGTTTGAACTTGCAATTTTCAATTTTTAAAAAATAAGTATCGTACTTATCAGTAGTATTTCGGGGTATAGCAAGAATGCCGCCGCATTGGGCAAGCGCTTCGGCAAGCAAAACACCGGGCATCACGCAATTCCCGGGAAAATGTCCCTGAAAAAAAGGCTCGTTATAGGTAACATTTTTCACGCCTACCACGTAGTTCTCTGTGAGTTCAATTATTTTGTCAACAAATAAAAAGGGATACCTGTGTGGCAATATTTTTTCGATGGCATGTATATCGAATAAGGCAGGCTTATTTGGATCATATTGCGGTATCTCCGCTTTTTGCCGGTTCTTTTTAATATGCTCCTTTATTTTCTTTGCAAATTTTACGTTGGAGGCATGCCCCGGGCGGTTGGCAATTATGTGGGCTTTAAACGGAAATCCAACCAAAGCAAGGTCCCCAATTACATCCAACAGTTTATGGCGGGCAGGCTCGTTTGGAAACCGCAATTCAAGGTTGTTTAAAATTCCTTCTGCATTTACCTCAACATCCTGCTTATTAAAAATTTTGGAAATTCTTTGAACCTGCGCGGGTGTAACCGGTTTATCTACCACCACAATCGCGTTGTTTATGTCTCCTCCCTTTATCAGGTTATTATCTAACAACCACTCCAATTCATGAAAAAAACAAAACGTGCGGCAGGGCGCTATTTCTTTACTAAACTCGGAGATGTTTGTTAGCGAAGCGTGTTGCGTACCCAACACCGGCGAATTAAAATCGATGAGCGTATTAATGCGGTAACTGTTGTAGGGCAACGCCACCATTTCTACCTTTTTATCTTCATCAACAAATGTGATATTGCGGTCGATGGTATAATAAATTTTGGGAGCCGACTGCTGGCATAGTCCAATTGTTTCAAGCGCCTCTACAAAGGGTTCGGCACTGCCATCTAATATAGGAACCTCCTCTCCATCAATTTCAATTAAGGCATTGTCTATTTGCATCCCCACCAGTGCCGCCATTAAATGTTCAATGGTGCTTACCCGTGCGCCCTGGCTTTCTAAGGTAGTGCTGCGGTTGGTTTCCACAACATTGTCAACATCTGCCTTAATAAGTGGTTTACCTGGCAAATCAATGCGTTGAAAAGTGATACCCGAATTGGGTTCCGATGGTTTAATCCGCATATTAACCGCCTGACCGGTATGAATGCCCGCTCCCGAAA
>JANPIA010000410.1:0-4467 GCA_031424735.1 Segetibacter sp. | reverse complement strand
AAAGCAATGCATTCGATCCTTTGTATGGCACACCGCATAAGTTCTGGGGTTTGATGGATTACTTCTATGCAGCAAACGGCTTTGGCAATAAAGGGCTTTCGGATTATTACATCAAGAGTAAATACAAACCATCCGCATTGCTCCAGTTAGCTGCTGATGTGCATGAGTTTTACAGCGCTTCCAATGCATATGCAGTCAATGCACCATTAAGCAAACGCTTTGGTACAGAGGTAGATTTGGTAGCCAATTATACGCTTACTAAAACCATTGGGTTTGAGGCAGGTTACAGCCATTTCTTCAGCACTGCTTCACTTGCTTCACCATCCGTTAAAAATGTTACGAACGCACAATCAAACAACAACTGGGCTTACGTAATGATCAACATCAAACCCGATTTTTTACTGAAATAATAAAACAGATACAGACGTTTCGCTTTGCCATTTTGCTCTGAAACAAACCAACATTCATCTTTTTAAACTTTACCATTATGCTTCCTCAAAACAGTGATCAGCCGCTGGCAAAACTAAATGTCTTCAGCACTAAAGGCGTTCAAATGCGCACCTTCCACATTACGTGGTTAACCTTTTTTGTATGTTTCTTCGGATGGTTTGGACTGGCGCCGCTAATGCCAACCATTCGCGAAGACCTCGGCTTAACAAAGGGACAGGTAGGCAATACCATTATCGCTGCTGTATCTGCAACCATCTTTGCGCGGCTCATCATTGGTAAGCTTTGCGATAGCTGGGGACCCAGAAAAACATACACAGCTTTGTTGCTGATCTGCGCGTTTCCGGTAATGCTGGTGGGGCTTGCGCAAAGCTATACCACCTTTCTTTTGTTCAGGCTTGCGATAGGTGTTATAGGCGCTTCATTCGTCATTACTCAATATCATACTTCGGTAATGTTTGCACCCAACATTAAGGGAACTGCAAATGCGGTTGCAGGTGGCTGGGGCAACCTTGGTGGCGGTATCACCAATATGCTGATGCCGGTAATTTTTGCCGTCATCATTGGCTTTGGTTATACCAAACATGAAAGCTGGAGGTATGCAATGGTAATTCCCGGACTGTTGTTGTTGGTGATGGCTTTTGTTTATTATAAGTACACAAAAGATACTCCTGCCGGAAACTTCGATGAGATAAAAAGGATAAAAGCGGAAAAGAAAAAAACCGACTGGACCATACTGAAAGACATGCGTGTTTGGGCGCTTGCCCTGGCGTATGCGGTTTGTTTTGGTATGGAGATCACCTTCGATAATGTTGCAGCGCTTCACTTTGTTGACAGCTTCCATCTCTCACAATCTTCTGCAGGTTTGTGGGCAGGCGTTTTTGGTTTCATGAACATTTTTGCACGTGCACTCGGTGGCATTGCCGCCGATAAAGTGGGCAGGCGATATGGCATGAGAGGCAAGGGTGTATTGCTTGCCTGTATGTTGTTGCTGGAAGGTGCGGGTCTTGTAATGTTTGCGTATTCAGGCGACCTTGGGCTGGCAATCATTTCTATGTTAAGCTTCGCTATGTTTCTTAAAATGGCTAATGGTACTACGTATGCCATCGTGCCTTTTGTAAACGAAAAAAATGTTGGAATGGTAAGCGGCATAGTCGGTGCCGGCGGTAATGTGGGCGGTATGATGTTTGGCTTTTTGTTCAAAGCAGAAAGCATAACCTATGTGCAGGCATTTTTGTATATCGGCATCATTGTAATGGCGGTTTCGCTGGTGGTGCTGGTTACACGTTTTAAGAAGGGTGCCGTGGTTAGCGGGGTTGAAGAAGATTTAAATGTGGTGGCGGCTTAGAACCCTCTAAATCCCCCGGAGGGACTTGTGGACGTGATAGATTATAAGGAGATTTTTTTTGAGCCGGGCGTTTGAATAAGAATGTAGCTGCCGTTGCGTCGCACTCTTGTACGTTTTGATTTTTTGATGAACAAAGAACAAATCGCTCGTCATTGCGAGGAGGAACGACGAAGCAATTCGCTTTCAAATAACGAAAGGCTTACAACCAAATCATCAGATTGCTTCACGCCTCGCAATGACGTAGAAAGTGTGAAAGTAAATGAGATGATCGATGATGAGCATAGAACAAATCGCTCGTCATTGCGAGGAGGAACGACGAAGCAATCCGCTTTCAAATAACGAAAGGCTTACAACTAAATCATCAGATTGCTTCGTGCCTCGCAATGACGTAGAAAGTGTGAAAATAAATGAGATGATAGATGAAAAGCACAGAACAAATCGCTCGTCATTGCGAGGAGGAACGACGAAGCAATCCGCTTTCAAATAACGAAATGCTTACAACCAAATCATCAGATTGCTTCGCGCCTCGCAATGATGATTAAAGTTATACAAGCACAAGAGTGCGACGCAACGATGATGAATAAAGACCTGAAGCTTGAAACAAAAAAAGTATTATGTCAGAAACATTTAAAACAACATGTTGCTATTGTGGAGTGGGTTGCGGGGTTGTTGTAAATAAAGACCGCACCGGTAAGCTGACGCTGGAAGGAGACAAAGATCATCCTGTAAATAAAGGTATGCTCTGCAGCAAAGGCATGAACCTGCATTATACAGTGATGGACCAAAGCGACCGGTTACTGTTTCCTGAAATGCGTTACAATAAAAACATGCAAAGGCAGCGGGTTTCATGGGATCAGGCGTTGGATAGGACAGCAGCAGTTTTTAAAACTTTGATTGAAAAGTATGGACCTGATTCTGTCGCATTCTATGCATCCGGACAGTGCTTAACAGAGGAATATTATGTGGTGAATAAACTGATGAAAGGCTTCATCGGCAGTAACAACCTGGATACCAATTCGCGCCTTTGCATGAGCAGTGCAGTAGCCGCTTATAAAATGAGTTTGGGTGAAGACAGCGTACCAATCAGTTATGATGACCTTGAATTGGCGGATTGCATTTTTGTTGCCGGGGCAAATCCGGCGTGGTGTCATCCGATACTTTGGAGACGGATTGAAGCAGCAAGAATCTCCAATCCAAACATGAAGATCGTTGTGAGTGATCCGCGTAAAACACAAACCTGCTCTTTCGCCAATGTACATCTTCAACTAAAACCGGGTACAGATATCGTATTGCACAACGCCATCGGCAGAGCGTTGATAGAGAACGGAGACATTGATCTCAACTTCATTAAACAACATGCAGAAGGTTTTGAAAAGTACAGTGCGCAGGTAATGCAACGAACCATTACAGAGGCAGCCGCTATCTGCGATGTACCCGAGGAAAAGATAAGAGAAACCGCATCATATATAGGCAATGCCAAAGGCTTCATCACCATGTGGACGATGGGATTAAATCAAAGTGTGATCGGGGTAAACAAAAACCTCAGCTTAATCAATCTGAATTTAATAACCGGGCACATTGGTAAGCCGGGTTCAGGTCCTTTTTCTCTAACCGGTCAACCCAATGCAATGGGTGGAAGAGAAGTGGGTGGAATGGCTAATATGCTGCCGGCACACCGCAACCTTGCCAGCGAAGCCGACCGGGCTTTTGTACAAAATTTTTGGGGCGGCACCACCATAGCACCCAAGCCGGGATACACTGCAACAGAAATGTTCGAAGCACTGAATGACGGTCGGTTGAAAGCCATCTGGATCATGGGCACGAACCCGTTGGTGAGCTTGCCTGATGTACGTATGGCAGAAGCAGCATTAAAGAAAGCAAAGTTTGTGGTGGTACAGGATGTAAGTAACAAGCCCGAAACGTTGAAGTATGCTGATGTGATATTACCCGCCGCTGCATGGGCGGAGAAAGAAGGCACGATGACAAATGCTGAACGGCGCATCAGTTACCTGAATAGGATAACCGATGCACCGGGGGAGGCTTTGCCCGATGTGGAGATCATTTGCCGCTTTGCAAAAAAGATGGGCTTCCATGGTTTTGATTTTGAAAATGCATCGGCGGTGTATGATGAACACTGCCGGTTAACGGCGGGTACCAGCATTGACATTAGTGCGCTGAATTATGAAATACTGAAAGAAAAACGCAGCGTTCAATGGCCGTTTACCGCAGAAACAAATGGACAGGGTACGCCCCGATTATTTACCGATCAGCAATTTTATACGCCTTCAAAAAAAGCGATCATCCATTCGTTTGACGACGGCAATCAGTCGGAGCAAACAGATGATGATCTTCCACTCGTATTAACTACAGGACGCATTCGCGACCAGTGGCATACGATGAGTAAAACAGGAAAAGTAAGCAAGCTGAAGCAACACATTGCCAATTCATTTTTAGAGATCAATCCTGCTGATGCGGCAGAGAGAAATATTTTTGAAGATGACCTTGTTGAAATTTTCAATGGCAGAGGTACCGTACGGGTAAAAGCAAAGCTTACATCCGACATAAAAAAAGGGGTTGTTTTTTTACCGATGCACTGGGGCAAAATTTTGAACAGCGACCTGAACCGCGCAAACAACCTTACCAATAACCTTGTTGATCCCATTTCAAAAGAA
>JANPIA010000409.1:0-4652 GCA_031424735.1 Segetibacter sp. | reverse complement strand
CCTTTAAGAAAATTGGATGTTCTCAATTCGCAGGAATATTATCAACTACGCCTTGAAGCGTATGCTAATACTAATAACTTACCCACGTCCGATCTGAATATGAAAAGAACGGTATTGAGTGAATTACGTGTGCCCAACGCAACTTTGCTAAGTTCAGCCGGGGCAGATTCTGCTGCTGCAGCCCTTCAAACGTACGATTGGCAGGATGCAGCTTTTAGAAATGGCGCCGTTCAAAATTATGAGCTGAGCCTGAGTGGTGGTACCGACAAAACAACCTTTCGTGTTTCTTCTTCCTACACAAAACAGGAGGCTGTAGTAACCATTGCCAACTTTAAAAGAAATGCAATAAAATTGGATCTTACCAATAAAACTACCGACAAGTTAACCATTGGTACCAGCATAAATTTAAGTACCAATTATCAAAATATACCTTTTGCAACTGATGGCTCTTTCCTGGGAAGTCCGGCATTTTCAGCCTCTGGTATTATCCCAGCCAACCCAATCTATAATGCAGATGGAACTTTTTACGGTATACCAGGAGGCACTCCCGCCAATCTGATCGGTACGCTGAATCAAAACATTATTGCGGTAAATACATTCAACACAGGTTTTTCAAGAACCAACCAGCTTGTTGGAAATTTAACCCTTGATTACAAAATAACCAATTGGTTATCGTTCAGAACTTTATTTGGATTGGATTACCGGATTGTGCAGGGCAAATCAGTAAGGGATGCACGTACGCCAGATGCATTTGTTCGTAAAGGATTGGTGCAAACACAGAGTACATGGAATACCAACTTTACTACTTACCAAACCTTAAATTTCAACCATACTTTTGGTGAGAAACACAGAATTGACGGACTGGTGGGTATAGAGTACAGGAAAGAAAACCAGGAAAGTATTTCTGCATCGGGCGATGGTTTCCCAACCTTCCAGTTTACTTCGTTAAACAATGCTGCCAACCCATTAGCAGTAGGCGAGTTTTTCACCGGGTACAGAAGAAATTCCTATTTCGGAAGTTTAAATTATACACTTAGCCGCAAATACGGAGTTGGTTTCACTTATCGTCATGATGGTTCTTCCAGATTTGGCGCAGATTTCAGGTATGGTGATTTCGGAGGTGTAAAAGCCAACTGGAACATTGACCGGGAGGATTTTCTTGCTAACAGCAGGGTAATTTCAAAAATGGTTTTGAGAGCAGGATATGGTTCGGTAGGTAACGACCAGATCGGAAATTTTGATGCATTGGGTTTATTTGGTGGTGGCGGTGTATATAACGGCGGCGCCGGTATTGCCTACACTCAATTAGCTAATCCTAAATTGAAATGGGAAAAAAGCGCCAGTGTGAACGTAGGTTTGGATTTTGGTTTCTATAAAGGACGCATCGAAGGCTCATTAGAAGTTTACGATAAGAAAAACTCAGACTTGTTGTTGAACCAGCCTTTACAGTCGACCACCGGATTTACAAGTATTGCAACCAATGTTGGTAAAACATCTAACAGAGGTGTGGAAGTAACATTAGATGTAGATATTATACAATCAAAAAATCCCGGAGGTTTTAACTGGAGTTCGTACTTCACCTTTGGATATAATAAGCAAAAAGTTACGGAATTGTATGGCGGACTTAAACTTTTACCAGGTGGTGGTGTGCAGGTTGGTCAGCCGGTGAATGTTTTATTTACACAAAAATATGCCGGAGTAAATGCCGCAACCGGAAGGCCAATGTGGTATGATACACTGGGTAATCTTACTTACCAGGTTGCTGCGAGAGATCGCGTAATTTTGGGGCCTACACTGTTGCCCGTGTATACAGGCGGATGGAGAAATACATTTTCTTATAAAAACTTCAGCCTCGAAGGTTTCTTCCAGTATGAATATGGCCGCTATGCATCGGATGGACAGGTTAACTTTCTTACGGAAAATATTGCCCGTATAAATGAGCTTCAGGTTGTTTTTGATAAAAGATGGACTACTCCGGGTCAGGTGACTACTTTCCCCAGATTTCTTACAACCGGTTCTGAGGCAAAAGGCTCACCCGCTCAAAGTGGCAATGCCCGTTGGTTTAAAGCAGATTATATCCGTTTAAAAAACCTGACTTTAGCGTATGATTTTACACCTGAAGTTTTGAAAAAATTCAGATTGACGAATGCACGTTTTTATGTAACCGGAACCAACCTTGCAACCTATAGCGATTGGTATAGTTACGATATTGAATTTGTTGGTACGGCAACTGGTATCATACCGACATCAAGAAACGTAATTGTAGGTTTGCAAATAGGATTTTAAAAAATTAAAAAGTTTTTCATAATGAAGAAACATATGTATAAAACAGTAGCTGTATTCGCATTGTTTGCGATGCTCGCTGCAAGTTGTAAAAAGCAACTTGAAATTTCTCCGCGTCAGTCAATTGACGCTTCCACAGCATTAACATCCCGCGATGCCATTGAAGCTTCCATCACCGCCATTTACGCTCGTTTAAAAAGTGCACGTCAATATGGTCGTGATTTGATCACACATCCGGAAGCATTGGCGGATAATGGCTTTGCCACGAATAAGTCGGGACGGCTTCTCAATGAAGCCAACAATGTTTTTAACAATCACTTTACAGCAACCATCTGGACAAACAGCTTTGCGGCTATTAACCAAATCAACCTAACATTAGAGGCATTGCCTACCTTAAGTTTAGTACCTGCGGTTACACAAGTTGAGCGGGATCGCTGGGAAGGACAGCTGTATTTCCTTCGCGGTTTGTACTATTTTGATCTTGCACGTGTGTATGCTTATATACCAGGTGCAGTGGTTACCAGCCAGGACAGAGGTGGGGTTCCGCTTATATTGAAAGGCATAAACACGGCAGATGGTGCATTGTCTTTCTTCCCTACCCGCCCTACGATAGATGAGAATTATACCCAAATAATAAGTGACCTTACATTAGCAAACAGCAAACTTCTAAATCCAGGTTTAGGCGTTAGTCTCGCAAATAAAGCAGCAACACAGGGATTGCTGGCAAAAGTAAACCTGTATCGTAAAAACTATACAGAAGCTAAAAGATGGGCAGATTCCTCCATCAATCTTGCTGGTAGTAAATTGTCAACTTCTGCAGCCTATGTGGGGGAGTGGAGGAAAGACACCCATGGCGAAACTATTTTCCAGGTAAGGTATACACTAAATACTGAAAACATTGGTGTAAACGAATCTTTGCAAACATCGTTCAGCACTTTAGTTACCCCGGGTAATACAGTAGTTACCGGTGGTTTTGGGGATCTCGTTCCATCTATATCATTGTTAAATGAGTTAGGTATCACTTTAACCGGGGGTAATACCACAGCTAATTTTGCATTAAATGCTGTAGTAGCTACCAGGAGTACAGACGTTCGAAATTTATTATACGAACCAGGAACAACAGGTCGCGGTCCCGCAAAAGTTGAGGTTACAAAATATGTAGGTAAAAGTGGTTTTATTAATCTGGATAACGTACCAGTGCTGAGAATACCGGAAGTATACCTGATAAGAGCGGAAGCTATGGCTACACCGGGTTCACCTGCTGTTAACGAAGTTGCTGCACTTGCCGATTTAAAAAGAATTAAATCAAACAGGTACACGGGTTACACGGGTTCAGCCATTGAAACAGCAGATAATGCTTTAACAGGTGTTGCTTTGTACGATGAAATTCTACGTCAGAGAAGGATAGAATTGGCTTTTGAAGGTAACAGGTTTTTTGACCTGAAAAGATTGGGAAGAGATCTTGTAAAAGCACCGCATTATAATACCGTTGCATTTACTGATATTAGAATTCTCCCAGCAATTTTTCAGGCAGATGTTGATGGAAATCCAAACCTGAAACAAAATTTTGGATACTAAAAAAACAAAACAAATGAAAAAAGTATTTTTTGTAAGTATATTAATTTCTATTCTGGGTTTATCCGCCTGTATTAAAAACGAAGAGGTTCTTTTTATGGGGTCAACAGTTGAATTTGATGCATCAACCTACAATGCAAACGCTGCCGGATTAACCTATCCATTTATGACGCGTGTTCCGGTTTACGGTGCGGTTTCATCAACAGCAAATTCTCCCGCGTTAACACGACTTTCGGGAGATGTAAAACTTCGTGTAAACCTTGTAGGTGCACAACGAAGCGCTGAAACTAAAATAACCTACCAGGTGGTAGCTGCTGAAAGTACTGCTTTGGCCGGTACACATTATACCGCGTTGAGTGGAACCGGAACCATTCCAGCAAACTCTAGCTTTGGTTTTATTACAGTTAGCGTTTTAAATCCAGGTGCAACAACTGGAACTAAAGACCTGGTATTGCAATTAACAGATAATGAAAGCATCACTGCTAGTGTTAACTATGCAAAAGTTGGTTTGCGCATTGCGCAAAACTAACTTAATGTTGTTTTAAATAAAACTCCCGTTTACCTTAAAATAAACGGGAGTTTTATTTTTTTAATCGTTCAATAAACCGGAAAAACAATTGAACAATTTGCACTAACTGAATGCGCTATTTAATTTGAAGAGGATTTATTTCAGCACTTCCATCAACTTCTTTTCCAACCCTTCTCCGCGTAAACCCGTTGCTATAATTTTGCCGGCGGGGTCTAACAATACGTTAAACGGTATGCCTTCTATTCCGTAGGCGGGTACTGCTTCG
>JANPIA010000408.1:0-6385 GCA_031424735.1 Segetibacter sp. | reverse complement strand
TCATATTTGCCCCAGTTAAAGTGAGGGTCTTGTCCGCCTTGCGCAGCACCCCCACCAGGAAAATGTTTTGTAGTTAATGCAACAGACGTAGCATTCAACTTCTGTCCCTGGAAACCAGTAACTATTTCTTTCATCATTTTGCCAGCCCATTCAGCATTTTCTCCAAAGGTTCCTTCTACACGTTGCCAGCGTGGTTCGGTAGCCAAATCAGCCATGTACATATATCCTTTTCGCAAACCAACTGCGGTCCATTCCTGTCTCGAAATATCAGCAAACTCCCTTACCAGTTTTAAATCATGCATAGCTGAAAGCCCAAGTTCTCCGGGGAAAGTTGTGAAGGCAGTATTGCCCACGCTCAACCCAATAGCAGCATCGGCAGTAATATGGTTGCGTGGGTTTGAGGCAACAATAGCGGGGATACCTAAACCATTATTTTCACACAAGGCTTGTAGTTTATTAGCCCACGCTGCGGTAGTTCTTGCACCAACATTTGCACGCAGTAAAAAATGCCGCAGGTGAAATTGGGTAACAGCCTTGGTAGTACCGGCGGCAGTCATTATGGATGATGGAAGTGGCTTACGCGTAAACATGTTCATCGTAGTCACCAAATCCTCTTCGTTAAAATCGCTGGTAATCGGCTTATTATTTTTTGGTGCCTCAAACGACCAGTCGTTCTTTAACCTTGTTGTACTAATCAGCATAAAGCCAATCATTTCTTCCACCGACATTTTAGAAAGCAAATCTTTGCTTCTTTGTTCATTCGACAATCGCCAGTCTTCGTACTTGTCTAATTTGCCATTCTTGTTCAGGTCTTTGAATTGAAGTCCATTGACTGTAAGAACCTTTACAGACCTGTGCCCAAGTACAGGTTGTTGTACTTTTTTATGCTGGGTAAAAGCAAGGTTGCTGAATATTAAAAAAATGAGCACTAATGTAAATGAACCATGATACGCCTTGCCAATTTTCCCCTGTTTACAAACAGAACGGTGAATTAAAATTGACATGGAAGTTCTACACATGGCGAAGTAATTTTTTATTGTGTTACCGGCTTCAGTATTTCTTGTTTATCATCGTTGCGTCGCACTCTTGTACCGTTCATTCAATGCTCGTCATTGCTGTAAGGAGGAACATATACCTTGTACACGTCATTGCGAGCCTTGCGAAGCTTGGCGAAGCAATCCCCCGCCAACTCGTCCACCTGATTGTGCAGGAGATTGCTTCGTTCCTCGCAATGACGCGAAGAATAAGAATGCGTCGTATGACATAATCAAAAGTGCTTATTTCAAAGCATTCAAGACCTACTATAATATCATCAGATTGCTTCGTCGTCGTTCCTCTTTCTCGCAATAACGAGCAAAGGTTCAACTGTAGAAGCGTGCGACGCAACAATGCTTAATAGCAAACAAATGTTGGGTACCAAAAACTATTATTCAATTACAACAGTAGCAAAATAAGTAAACTAAAAAGTGCCACATTTCTGCGGCACTTTGTTCATGGTTAAAATTTAAACGTTACTGTTAAGAAATATGCTCTTGGCAAAATGGAAAGTGTTGAATAAATATTGTTTTCGTTTGCCGCTTTCATCGCCGGAGTATATCCTTGCGTATCAAGCGAAGCAGGGAAACCACCCGGTGCAGCCCATGCCATTACACCATAAGTATTGAACAGATTATTGATGCTGGCGCTTAACTGTACTGACTTAGAAATGGTGTAACCCATATTTAAATCGGCAGCATGAAAAGATGGTAATTGAAATGCATTAGCAACGTTTGCCCAACGCTTGCCCATGTATTGGTAATTTACAGAAGCGTAAAACTTACCGACCGTATAAGTTGGCGCAATAGTGACCATAACAGGAGGCACATTATCTAATTTGTTACCATGGTAAGTCACTAAGGTGTCGTCCTGTGGTCCGTTTGTTCTTGCTAAATAAACACCATACCGTAGCGCTTTTGCACCCTGGAAAACACCTACCGCCCTTACACTGAAATTTTTAGAAAATTCGTAATTAGCCTCTAACTCCAGCCCCATGGTTTCAACTTTTTGATAGTAACGTGGAGGAGCATAATAGGTAGCATCAGGGTTTTGGAAGATTTGGAAATTCGGTATGTTGTTGATGATGTTATAAAAAGGGGTAATAAACAAATTGAGCTTCGATTTCTGTATTTTAATTCCTGCTTCAAGCATTTTTATGTCTTGCGCTTCGGCAGAAATGTTAGAAGTTAATTGCTGGTTCGCTGCGTCTAAAAAGAAGCCTAAATCAGGTGATTTACGACCTTGTGAAAAACGGGTATAGACAGCCATTCCTTCATTTATTTTATAGTTCAGCCCTGCTGAGTAAGAAAATGTATTAACGTCTTTTTCAAAGCCATTTTCAGGATTGGTTGTATAAACACGGCTATCATACAATGTCAGTGAATCACCGTCCGCACCCAGTTTGCTATCTGCCAATCTTTTAGCTGTTGTAAATGTCGACTTGATATTAAACATCTCGTAGCGCACGCCCCAATCAAAATTTAATTTGTCGCTGATTTGCCAGTTATGTCCAAAAAAGAAAGCTGTTTGCCTTGGTTTCGCATCATTATTACCAGAACCTGAGCCGCCGTAGTTGGCAATGCCATTTTTATCAGTGAGATCGTAGTTCACTCCCCGCAGGTCGGTATATTTAATCGCTACTAATTTGGGTCTGTTCTCAATAGTAGCAAACCCCTGACCTAAAGGACCAGAGGCTGTACGTGTAACATGAGAGCTGGCAAAATAAGCACCACCAGTAAAGCTCATATTCTTCAATCGTTTGGTTATCATAAACTGGTCAATAAATTCGGAATAGTCAATATCACCATAAGCGGCGGGATTGTAGAATAGACCATTTTGTAGAATGTCGCTTCCTGGCAGGTTAAGGTTATTCGGAATGAAGCGAATGCCTCCGGGACCAGCAGGTGGTAATTGCTGCACTGAACCATATGATTTACCTGAAGCCGGGTCATAGAAATTATACGTACCGAACCGTGGAATATTACCTCCTACACCATAAAAGGTAGCCTGGTCAACCCGGAAAGGGAATACTACTGCTGTTGCAATATGAAGATTTTCTTTGTCTGAAAAACGGGCATTATTGGTAATAGTCCATCCACTTCCCAAACGCTGCTCCCAGTTTAAACCAACACTATAATCTTTAAACTGACTTACTTTTTTTGCATCCCAGGTAACGCTTTCAGCACGGCTAAAGATAGAACCAGGGACGGTAAAAGAAACATCCTGAATAATAGTAGAACTTGAATTGGTAAAACTGCCAGCAGGTTTCGGGTTGGTGTAGCTTAAGGTTGGGGTAAACTCAAACTGAGCTGTATGGTCATTTAATATTTTAGCATACAGTTTTAACGAACCTGATTTGTAGGTTTTTTGAATGTTGCCTTTTACCTGTCCACCATAGCTTAATGGATAACCCGGGTGTTTAGGACCATCTGCGTATCTATAAAAACCACCTACATTATAAGTAACATCTCCCTTTTTATTTAAAGGTCCACCAAAATTTAAATCGCCCCTGTAATATGGGTTTTTGCCATTGCCTTCCAAACCAAACCTTGTTCGTACTTCGCCTGCAAACTTTTTACCTCCGGCTTTCGATACATAGTTAAATATGCCACCCGGAGCATTTGCACCTAGTATGGATGCAGTACCACCCCTAACGGATTCAACACGTGCAATTGTGGCATCGGCACGTAAAAAGCCATCCGGCTTGAACAAAGGGTCGGTAGCAGAACTACCCGCTATAGCCAACACCGGCAATCCATCTTCCTGCATGGAAACATAATAAAACCCGCCGCCTACAGTAAGACCGCGTGTATAAACTGCGCCACTTACCTCTCCTCTTGAAGAATTAACATAAACCCCTGGCAGATTTTTCAAAAGATCGGTAGCGCTGCTGGGTACAATTCTACTTATTTGCGCGTCGCTTAGCGTACTAATGGCAATAGAAGACTCTAATTTTTTTCTTCTGTCAAACACACCGGTAACAATAACGGCATCTTCCATGTTGATACTCTCAGTAAGTGATATATTCACTTCTTTGCCTGAAGTATATCTTATTTCGTACTCTGCATATCCAATATAACTAATTTCCAGGGTACCCGTTGCTGGAACATCACTTAACACAAAAGCTCCCTGCGCATCGGTTGTTGTTGCTTTTGCTGAACTTTTAATTTTTACCGTAGCTCCTAACAGAGGATTACCTTCTTTGGTAGTTACCTTACCGGAAATACGCCCTGTTTGCGCAAAGCTCTGTATGCTGAGGAGTAGAAAAAAGAGCATAAAGAAGTGAATAGCTCTTCTGATAGAAGTAGAAATCATGGCGAAGCAATTTTGAAGTTGATTAAAAGAATGAGATTACCTGTTTCAAACTGCTTTCTGAATTTATAGATTTAAAAAGCGTGTTTGATAGTGTGAAAGTAGAAACTAAAAAAGGCTGCGTATTAGGCTAATGAGGGCTAGTAGTATGCAAAATCACGCCATTTGCCTATACTGTGTGGGAGTTAGCCCCGCTTTACTTCTAAAAAACCGTGTAAAGTCGCTGGGGTCTTCTTTGCCTACCTTCCAGGCTATTTCACTAATGGAGAGTTGCGTTTGCTTTAGTAAGGCTTTGACTTCTAAGAGGATCATATCGTTCAACAAGTCGTGGGCAGATTTACCGGTAGCAGCCTTAACGCACTTATTAAGGTGCTTGGGAGTAACTGCTAAAAAATCGGCGTATTCATTAACCAATTGCTTTTCATAGATATGCTGAACCAATGCATTTTTATACTGTTGAGTTATGCGGAGAGCCGCATTCTCTTTTACCTTTTCAGTATTAACAGCAAAAGGTTGCAACTCTAAAAATAAGGCGCATAAATAAGTGCTTACCAACGTATAATTAGGCTTATCCCTGCCGTGTTCCCTCTCCAACCTATGGAGGATTGGCATCACGTAATCACGTGTATTATCATCAATCTTTACAAGAGGATTACTTATGAAATGTAGAAAAGAAAACTGCTGAATAAAGCCAGGTCTAACAAGATCCCTGCTTAGTACCTCAACTTCAAAATGGCAATAAAATCCTGTAACATCTTTGCTGTAGTAGTCATGAGAGGAAATCTGGTAAGCCGGCAGAAAGAAAAAAGTATCCGCTTCAAATTCATATTTATCAAGTCCTTTACTGCGGATGCTTGAGCCCCGGGTTAAAAAAACAAAATCAAAAACCGTTTTACGATGTGGAGGCAGGGGAAACTTAAAAAGCTCCTTTACATCCTCAATTCTATTTATATGAAATAAGTCTGTATGGGCTTTTCGAAAATGATGATATACCCAGGTATCAAAATGAAACTTGTCCATTTCGGTACCGCTCAATGTTGGTATATGTTCAGTTTTAGGGGGCATTTTTTAGTAAAGGGGTTATAAGCATGCAACAACCAAATTTAGATCAAGTAGGAGTGATAGACAATTAATTCAAGTGGTAAGGTCACTCTGAGGGATACATCATTAAGAATTACATGGATTTATTACTTCAATTGTTATGGATATCTCCCCTCCTCCACAGATTATCCATCTTACTGCTAACCCCCTTAGAACTATTCCGGTAAAAATAATTCCACGCCCCCTTATACTGCAATGTCTTACCTCAATTTCCCTAACTATAGAGTTTTCTTCAATACTTTTTTTACCAAGCACAACAAATAACTCACTACCAAAAAAACATCGCACAAAACAACACTCTTCCAAACTCAATCTTATAATATTCCCCTCATCCACCAATGGGAAGATTGACTAGTAACGTTTTTATATCAACAGGAGTAGCATACAACTTATCGTTAACCCATGTTGCGTTTGTATCTAACCATAACTTCCATGAACTACTAGACAGGTCTACTACAGTTCTTCCGGTTTGCTGTGCATTTATTGTTGATGTAAAAAACCAAAGAATATTAATTGTCGGTAGCAGGTGTTTGAAAAACATAATAAAAATTTGAAGTCTAATTTTTTGTGAGCGGATTCCAACCAGGCAGAATATTACTGATGGTGTATTTTTTGGCTTCATCGTCAATTAACTGATGCGACCATGGCTCCCTGCCGCTCACCCCGGCACCTTCGCCATGATTTTTATATTCAGCATAGAAAGTGGTCTTCTCATTCTCAGGCTTACCCCAATTATGCCAACCTTCAGGTTTAACCTGTTTATCTAAAATACAATAAAGAAAAACTGTTTTTGCTGTGGGTCTCCAGGGTCTCCCCAAATAGTATGAACCTGGTGGTGCATCGCCGGTTATATTGCAATTAATAAAGACGTAGCCAAACTTTTTGTCTTCAGGTGTTGAGGCAGCAGTATAGTATCCGCCGCGCTTGCCGAATATCG
>JANPIA010000407.1:0-3752 GCA_031424735.1 Segetibacter sp. | reverse complement strand
CGAGGCATGGGGTTGCGGTGGCAATATGCGTCCTGAATATGATACAGACCTGTACCGTAATTATTTAACATTTATGACCGGCTGGTCGAACGACAATAAAATGTTTAGGATTGCTGCGGGTGCCAACTCTGCTAATTATGCATGGACAGAAACCCTGATGAAAAATATTCCTTTAAATATGATGGAAGGGATTGGGTTGCATCATTACGCAGTGATCGACTGGAATAAAAAAAGTTCTTCAACCAATTTTACTGAAGAGCAATATTTTACCACCATGAAGAGAGCATTATTTATGGATGAGTTTATCACAAAGAATGAAGGTGTATTGGACAAATATGATCCTCGGAAAAAAGTAACAAGTGAAAGGGTAAAAATAGGTGCCTGCCCTTGCAAGCCATCAATGATTTTACTATAGCAGAAACCATAAAGTAGCTATCTTGAGGTGTAAAGCGTGTACAACCAGAACGCTTGCTCAAACAAATATTTGTACAACTTTAAATGGAAGTTTTATGAACTCACCCGGGTTTTTTAAATTTCTTTCCACCGCAATTGTTCTTGTAAGTTTAGGTTTACAAACCTATTCACAACGTATACAATATTCACGTCAGAATTTTAAAATGCCCTTTGCGGATGCTACAAAGTTGGTTGCAAATATCTCGGGCTTGCACCACGTACTGTCTTTTACATTCGATGAAAAGCCCTCCATACATATTTATGATGACAAGCTCCAACTGGTTTCTAAAAAGGAAATCCAGTTTAAATTTCAACAAAGACTGCTTGCGCAGGTCATCCCTTTTAAGGACTATTATTTTTTATATATTCATCAATCCGGCCAACCAAAACATGATTTTTGGAGGATTGATGCCCAGGGCAATGCGGTAGATGTTTCAGAAAATTTTCAACGTATAATCGATACTACCTTTAAGAAAAATGTAAATACGCTGCAGTTAGTAAACAGGGGTAACCAGCTTTTTGTATTGGTGAATACCTATTATAAGGAAATTGAAAAGTCGATTTATACAGTTGTGCATATTGATAAAAATTTGAGTACTGTTTCTACACGTAAAATTGTTTTTCCATTAAAATCATTTGAAGGACTAAGGCAGGTTACTATGTTTGGCGAAAACTTAATAATCCTAAAAACATCGGGCGATAGTACTGGTTACTCCCTGCAATTGATAAAGGCTAATCTAAATACCGGCAAGCTACTTATGAATGATTTTAGCGGTAATAGTAGCCCATATACAAATGTTGGTTTCCGATATATTGCCGAAGATTCAAGTTTTCTTATCTATTCGCTGGTTCGCGGCGCTGTGTTTATCAGTAAACTCGATACCGCTTTAAATTTTAGAATGCCGGTTGTTTTAGTAAAAAACAGGTTAGCCAACAGGTCTGGTAGCAATTATTTTTTTCTACCGGGTAACGAGCAGCAATGTATCAATATGTCTAGTGGAATTCAGCGCGCACCACGAACAACTTCGCGAATGCAAAATTCCCAGGTACGGTACACTTTTGACGGCGTTGCATCATATAACAACAGCTTTCAACGCTTTGGAGAAAGTGCCGAACTATACGCCGACAGGATGTACCGGGAGGGAGTGCCTGTATTATCCAATAGGTATGATTATGATAATTACAGAACCAGCGGTTCTTATAGAACATCTTCCGCCCCTGACCCTCCACTTTGTTTTTCCGTTTTAGACAAACAACTGGCATTGCTGCGAGACAGCCTGGTAGTAAACGGAAAAAGCACCCCAAACGTACATCCTACTTCAGCACAAAATATTACGTTGCATAATAAAAGCTACCTCCTTTTTACCCAATCTTTTACTCCTAAAAAGCAAGGCTTGTTATTGGTACAGGCAAATGGAAACGATGAGTTGCAAATTTCGGATTTGATGGTAAATGATAATTTTGAATACCTGCTTTCCGAATTACAGCCTGTGAATAACGATTATGTAATTATACCGTTCCGGCACAAACGCGAAATGGGATTGGTTAAAATAACAATGGAAAAATAAAACCAGTAATTTTCAATTGCAACGCAACTTCTTCAGGATACCGCAGGATGATTAACTTACAGTCTTGGTATAACATAGCGTATTCTTTCATTTACATCTCCATGCCATATGTACAAAAAATTAGTTTTTGCATTAGCTATTATTAGCTGCGGTGTGTTACAGGCGCAAAGGTTGCCACCGGCAAAACAAATACTAAAGTCGCTGCGGATCACCAATCAATATTTCATGAACGCATGGCCCGACCCGGGAAAATCTATCGTAACCAACCGCGAACGACCCAGTAACATTTGGACAAGAGCCGTTTATTATGAGGGCCTGATGGCCCTGTATAACATCGATCCGCAAAAAAAATATTACGACTATGCAGTTGACTGGGGTGTAAAACATAAGTGGGGTTTACGCAATGGTATAGCTACCCGTAATGCCGACGACCAGGCATGTGGTCAAACTTATATAGACTTGTACCTGCTGGACAGGAAACCAGAGCGGATAAAAGACATTAAAGCCTCGATGGACCTGATGGTGAAAAGTGATAAAAAAGATGACTGGAGTTGGATTGATGCCATACAAATGGCCATGCCGGTTTTTACGAGGCTTGGCGTTATTTACAACGACACTAATTACTTCCGTAAAATGTACGACCTCTACAGTTTTACCAAATACAATCATGGTGGTAAGGGGCTATACAATACCGCCGATCATTTGTGGTGGAGGGATAAGGATTTTGTACCCCCATATAAAGACCCGAATGGAGAGGATTGTTATTGGAGCCGTGGCAATGGTTGGGTGTTTGCAGCATTGGTGAGAACGCTACAGATGATCCCCAAAAATGATCCACATTACAACGAGTACATGAAGGATTATAAAGACATGGCGAGGGCATTAATTCCCATACAGCGTGAAGATGGGTTTTGGAATGCAAGTCTTCATGATCCATCGAATTTTGGTGGTAAGGAAACAAGTGGTACTGCTTTATTCACTTATGGTTTTGCCTGGGGTATAAACGAAAGGATACTCGATAAAAAAACCTATTCGCCCATTATTGCTAAAGCCTGGAAGGCAATGGTGAACGATGCAATACACAAGAATGGTTTCCTTGGTTATATGCAGGGAACTGGTAAGGAACCAAAGGATGGTCAACCGGTTACCTACGATAGCAAACCCGATTTTGAAGACTACGGTCTTGGTTGTTTTTTGCTTGCAGGAAGTGAAGTGTATAAGATGAAAAAGTAAGAGGTTTTAATTATCAGTTAATAAGTTCGCATGAAATTTTGCTTTCTTTTTCCTGTATTGATTTGGCAATGTTTACAGGCAACTGCCCAGCAGATTATTGGAAGTAAGCCCAACATTATATTAATAGTTGCCGACGATCTTGGTTATGGAGATCTGGCATGTTATGGACAGCAGAAAATTGAAACACCTAACATAGATCGTCTTGCAAAAGAAGGTTTACGGTTTACACAATTTTATGCGGGCAGTACAGTGTGTGCGCCATCGCGTGCCAGTTTAATCACTGGCTTACACACAGGTCATACAGCTATTCGGGGCAACAAAGGTATGTTGCCGGAAGGTCAGTTTCCTTTACCAGGTTCCGCAACCAGCATTGCTGGTTTATTACAGAAGAATGGCTATGTGACCAGCGCTTTTGGTAAATGGTCGTTAGGGTTTATAACCACCAGCGGCGATCCGCAAAAGCAAGGTTTCAACAAGTTTTACGGATACAATTGCCAG
>JANPIA010000406.1:0-2927 GCA_031424735.1 Segetibacter sp. | reverse complement strand
CATTCTTCACATCGGTATAGGCTAACCTGAAAGCCTTCATTGCCCCGGCAGTATCGGTGGTATAATAGGCATTCAAGTTTGCCTGCCGGTATCGTGGCGCATATACATGTTGGGTGAAATTAAAAATGCTTGCCTGGTACAAAATGCTGGAGTAATCCGTACTTGCATTAATTTCCGGTTGAAGTATGGGTGCGTTCCATCCGAATGGCTTTGCCTGATCAGTGTAGATAGTTGGATAAATAAAAAACACATCTGCCGATGTATCGATCATATTATTTATTCGCAGGAAGGATGGCACACTATCCGACGGATCATTTTTTGCAGGATGTGCAGCCCAAAAAGTTAACGAATTGTAATCCGGCTGTATGTTCACATCGTTGCTACCTGCTTTTTTATAAGCCGGCAAATGTTGTTTCCACAATGGTGAACACGATGTAAGTATTGCAATGAATAATGCTGTACTTATTTTTCGCATCAGCTAATGTATGCATCATTTTTTTGGCTGATGCGGGCAAAGTGGCCAAAATTAGCCAACAACAAAGTTTGTTACCGCAAACTTAAGCAGTCGTACGAAGGCATCTTTTTTCATCGCGAAGCAAATTCATTTACTTACGAAATCCGGTTAGTTTAAAAGACCGGCTGACGAGCGAATTACAACAACTTTACAATGCTGGTGCATCAACTTTTTACAAAAACCAATACATTCGGGAAAGCCCGGATCATGAAAAAATCTACCATCACCATTTTAATATTGATTGCAGCGGTGGCGCTATCCTACTCGTTTGTAGCGGATACGCCCAGCTTTCAAAACCTGAAGATTCTGCCAAAGTCGATTGATAAATACCAGTTGGACAGCGTGATGAAACAGTATGCTTATTCGCTGGGCGTTAATTGCGACTTCTGCCATGTTCAAACAAACAATGCCATGCGCGACTGGGATTTTGCAAGCGATGAAAACGCAAACAAACTGGTTGCACGGGATATGATGAAAATGACCAGTGCATTGAACCAAACCTATTTTGATGTGAAGCCCGATACAACCTTTAAAACGAAGTTGGTGGTAACCTGCTATTCATGCCATCATGGAAAGGAACATCCGGCAACCATTGCACCAAAACCTGCTATCATTGAAAATAGTAAAACACGTAACTGAGGCTTTGTTTTTATGAATACGTCGAAGCAATGCATTTTTAAGCAATGCATTTTATATAGCCTTCACCACCATTTGCATCCACCTTTTTAAAACCCATTTTGCGAATAAAGTGTTCGTGGTTTTTGTTGCAGACCCTGTTGTACAAAAGGCATTTTACTCCTTTTAAAACCAGGTAACGGTTCTCTTTATCAAAAATAAATTTGCCCACCTTATAATCGCGGTATTTGGGCACGGTGTAGTTTATCCGTATGATAGCCATTTCATCGGTGGTAACGGTAGCTACAAAAATATTGGCGATCACCATATCTCTTAAAACAACAAAACTTATCTCGTTGCCACCTATATGGTGGTTATAATCCGGGAAAAAGGCAGCAACGTCTTTCTGATGAAAGGAAAGAAATTTATCGATAATCTCATCTCCGTTTGCAAATTCAGCAAAGTCAAAATCCTCTTCGGTCCTGTAAATCTTTACCAGGTAAAATACATTAATGAACAGCAGTATCGAGTTAGTAAGTATAATAGGAAAAGCGTCGATAAAAAGCCCGTAGATAATGAACGATACACAACCAAAAGTGTTAAGCCACCTGAATTTAAGATCGTTATTTACTAGCAGCGAGATAGCCAGCAAAACCGATGCTGCATAGCCTAACAATTGAGCAATCATGGCGGCAAATATAGCAATACCGGTTTATACACCTGTTGTTTCACTACCTTACCAGCATCCTGATAAGTGAAAGAAAGTTGCCCGATAAAAATGTGCGAACAATTCCATTTACACAAAACTTTTAGCATTCTAATTTGTAATGGGTAGAAAGCAAAACACTCGATGAAAAACATAGTAATAGCAGGCGGTACCAAAGGAATTGGTAAACAAATAGCAAACCTTCTACCGGGTAATAATTTGTTTGTTATTGCCCGTTCAAATGTTGATTTACCGGTTGGTAGCAATATTCATTTTATAAATGCAGATGTTACAGCGCATACAGACCTATCAATGTTACCGGAAGTAATAGATGGATTGGTGTACTGCCCGGGCAGCATCAACCTCAAACCCTTTCATCGTTTTTCCGAAGAAGATTTTTTGAACGACTGGCAGGTGAATTTTATGGGCGCCGCCCGTGTTTTACAACAAGCGCTGCCGGGTTTAAAAAAGGCTGACACCCCTTCGGTGGTTTTATTCAGTACGATTGCCGTTTCATTGGGTATGCCATTTCATGCAAGTATCGCATCTGCTAAGGGCGCAGTAGAAGGATTAACAAAATCGCTTGCTGCAGAGTGGGCACCCAAAATCAGGGTAAATTGTATTGCGCCTTCTTTAACGCAAACAACACTTGCCGATAATTTGATAAATACCACAGAAAAAATTGATGCCGCCGGTAAACGCCATCCCTTGCAACGAATTGGAAATGCCCGGGAAATTGCTGAAATGGCTTGCTTTCTTTTGTCGGATAAATCGGGTTGGATAACGGGGCAGATTATGCACGTAGTCGGCGGCATGTCGGCGCTAAAAATATAAATATGAAAATATTACTAACCGGTGCAACCGGTTATATAGCCCAGCGTTTATTACCTGTTCTGTTAGAGAATGGGCATGAAGTTGTTTGCTGTGTTCGCGATAAAAACCGTTTTAAACTTGAAAAATTTAATGCCTTCCGCATTAGTGTTGTTGAAGCGAATTTTTTAGATAAAGATTCTTTACAGAATATACCCGATGATATTGAAGTTGCCTATTACTTAATTCACTCAATGGCTTCCAGCGGTGGCGATTTTGAAA
>JANPIA010000405.1:0-16130 GCA_031424735.1 Segetibacter sp. | reverse complement strand
GTTTGAACATTCGCCTTTATTTGCAGCCTTAAAAAAGGTTGCCGATAAAAAGATAAACCTGGTTTTAGCAACAGATCATGGTACCGTAAAAGTAAAAACACCCTACAAAGTGGTGGGCGATAAACAAACCACTACTAACCTTCGTTATAAACATGGCAGAAACCTGAATTTCGATCCTAAGGATGTGCTGGCTTTTAAAGACCCTAAGGTGGCTGGCTTACCGGTACCCAATGTAAATTCATCGTACATATTTGCAAAGGAAGACGGCTTTTTATGTTACCCTAATAATTACAATCACTTTGTAAATTATTATCGCAACACCTTTCAGCATGGTGGCATAAGTATGGAAGAAATGATTGTACCGGTAATAAAAATGGTGAGCAAGGTGGTGTAGCCTGGTGTGGATAAAACAATCATTTCAATAGGCTGGCTACTTCTAATTTTGGCGTAATAATTATATAGCACTTCATTATATGAAATACAATCCAACATCGCTCAATAAATTAGAAAGAGTGCTTACCGAATGTGAGTATGTGATCCGTTACGAACGGGGCACTTTTCAAAGTGGTTATTGCATTTTAGAGGAGCGGAAGGTGGTAGTACTGAATAAGTTTTTAAACGTTGAAGGTCGAATAAACACCCTGATAGAACTTATCCCACTTCTTACCATAAACTTTGATATGCTTACGCATGAATCGCAAAAAACGTATGAGGACGTGATGAAGAAATCTGCAACGGAAACTACTTAGTCGGTAGATTTGCCTACGTGATTTATCCACCACTCCACATAACTTTTCTTGGTACCGGAACCAGTAGTGGGGTGCCTATGGTGGGTTGCGACTGTTCCATCTGCATGTCTCCCAATCCAAAAGATACAAGGTTACGAAGCAGCATCCTTGTTCAGTCGGCAGCAACTACAATTGTAGTAGATGCCACGCCCGATTTTCGTTACCAGATGCTGCGCGAAAAAGTAAAAAGTATTGACGCGGTGTTGATAACCCATCCGCACAAAGATCATGTTGCTGGTATAGATGATACCCGTCCGTTTCAATTTTTTCAGCGGACACCCACAAAGGTGTATGGCAACAAGCTTTCTATAGCCGGTATAGTAAAGGATATACCCTATGCATTTGAAGAGCATAAATACCCCGGAGTTCCGGCAATTAGCCTGCACGAAATTGATTTGAACCCTTTTATTATCGGCGATATACCCATTACGCCCATTTTAGTATGGCACCATAAAATGCCTGTATATGGCTATCGTTTTGGAAAATTTACCTACATAACCGATGCAAACCGTATAGATGAAGAGGAACGCGAGAAAATAAGAGGCAGCGAGATAATTGTACTGAATGCGTTACGAAACGAGAGTCATATTTCGCATTTTACTTTACTGGAGGCAATTAAAATGGTAGAAGAACTCCAGGTTGCAACAGCCTATTTTACGCACATCAGCCATCAGCTAGGCACACACAACGAAATTTCCGCAGTTCTTCCTTCAGGCATTAACCTTGCCTTCGACGGGTTGAAAATTTCCCTTTAATACTTTTCTTTCCAAAGGCAGTGTTGTAAATTAATGTTACAATAGGCAACTATGAAACGTTGGTGGGCAAATATAAGCAGGGATTATTTCACGTTTACAAAAAGGGAAAGAAATGGCGTAGCCGCTTTTTTTATGCTTGCTGCACTAATTTACCTTGTAACAATGTTTTGGCCCACAAAAAAAGCAAACCTGCCCAACACAGCTTTTCAACAACAAATTGCACAACTCAAAATTTCCATCGATACAAACAGGGGTTTTAAAAACTACCGAAGGCAGGATGATGAAGCATACCAACAAGATTATTATCAACCCAAACCATACAACAACTACAACAAAAACAACAAAGGTGAGCTGTTTGCCTTTGACCCGAATACGCTTGATATAGCCGGGTGGAAAAGGTTAGGGCTTCGCGACAAAACCATTAGAACCATTCAAAATTTTATTGGCAAAGGCTATAAGTTCAGGCAGGCAACCGACCTTAAAAAGATTTACGGATTACATGCAAAAGAAGCTGAAAGGCTGATACCCTATGTGCAAATTGCAGGGTCAGCTACTGAGCAGACTTTTGCGCACCCCCCGGCAACGTCAACGCCTTTCAATACAGACAAGAATGTTGTTAAACATGCGCCGAGGATTATTGACATCAATTCAGCCGATACATCATCGCTGATAGCCTTACCTGGCATTGGCAGCAAGCTTGCAACCCGTATTATAAATTTCAGGGAAAAACTGGGAGGCTTTGTAAATATTCAGCAGGTTGCTGAAACTTATGGTGTACCCGACTCAACTTTTCAAAAGATCAAATCACTATTGCAATGCCCAAACCCGTTACCCAAAACCATTAACGTAAATGTTGCCGATGCCAGCCAGTTAAGATCGCATCCGTATATTAAATGGAATATTGCCAATGCAATTGTGAACTACCGCCAGCAGCACGGAAATTTTACATCGCTGAACGACCTGAAAAAAATAGACATTATCTCCGCCGAACTATTTCAAAAAATCGCCCCCTATCTAACGCTGTCTTAAAAGCTAAAACCTTATTGCCGTTCGCCTTTATAAATGTTTCGCTTACTTGCTTTGCCGTATTTTTGTTGCTGAACGACTATAACTTTTATGAATTTTGAAGCTTCAGAAATAACTACCCAGGTAGCACAAACCGCTCGTGATTTCGCGCAGCAATTTATTAAGCCGCATGTAATGGAATGGGACGAAACCCAGGAATTCCCCCTGCATATTTTTAAAAAATTAGGCGAACTCGGTTTAATGGGCGTGTTAATACCGGAAGAATATGGAGGATCGGGCCTGTCGTATTTTGAATACAACGTGGCCATACAGGAAGTTGCAAAGGTTTGTGGTTCTATCGGGCTAAGCTTAGCCGCCCATAATTCGCTTTGCTCAGGGCACATTATGTTATTTGGCAGTGAAGCACAGAAGAAGAAATATTTACCTAAGCTGGCTACTGCCGAATTTTTAGGTGCATGGGGATTAACTGAACCAAACACGGGCAGCGATGCCGGTAATATGAGGACTACCGCAATAAAAGATGGTAACGACTGGGTATTAAACGGAACAAAATCGTGGATAACCCATGGCAACAGCGGCAACGTAGCGGTGGTTATTGCTCGCACAGGTGAACCTCGCACAAGTGGCAACAGTACTGCCTTTATTGTGGAGCGTGGCACAGCGGGATTCGGTGCTGGTAAAAAGGAAAATAAACTGGGTATGCGCGCCAGCGAAACTTCGGAAATGGTATTTGACAATTGCCGTATTAACGACGAACAGCGGATGGGGAACGTTGGCGATGGGTTTAGGCAAGCTATGAAAGTATTGGATGGAGGAAGAATTTCAATTGCCGCTTTAAGCATTGGTATTGCTAAAGGAGCCTACGAAGCTGCACTTCAGTATTCAAAAGAACGATACCAGTTTGACAAACCCATTGCCAGTTTTCAGGGTATTAGCTTTAAGCTTGCTGATATGGCAACCGAAATAATGGCTGCTGATCTGCTAACAAACCAGGCCTGCGATGCAAAGCAAAAGGGTGAAATTGTAACAAAAAAGGCAGCAATGGCGAAATATTATGCCAGCGAAGTAGCTGTAAAAGTTGCCAACGACGCCGTTCAAATTTTTGGAGGTTATGGGTACACTAAGGATTTTCCGGTGGAGAAACATTACCGGGATGCAAAGCTTTGCACCATTGGAGAAGGCACAAGTGAAATTCAAAAAATTGTAATAGCCCGTGAAGTTTTAAACACCTGATCGCATAATTTGTTAAGTTTCATTAAAGAGATTTAATGTTTTTTTTCACTTATGGCACGAGATTGAGTTGTTTTTACGTTAGAAGAAATCTAAATCAATTTTCACTTGTGAAATGAAATATCCCATTCCCCTTATTCTATGTCTAATTCTTTTGTTTTCCCCGGCTGATGGTCAGAACAGTAAACCCGGTAAGGAAAATGAAGTAGATAACAAAGTAGTTTACATGGTAGACTCACTAAATGAACTTGCATTTAAAACAAAGCGGTTCAACTTAAACCGTTCTCTCTCTATTTTGGTTACCGCATCTACCCTGGCAACCGAAAACAACTATAAAAAAGGGCTTGCAACCAGTTTATTATATGAGGCAGGTATCTACCAGCAAAATGGTTTCGATAAAAAAGCACTAAGCGGTTTTACCCGTTCGCTCGAAATAAGCCGATCAATTGCAGATACGTTTAATATTGCGCGTGCCAACCAGCAAATAGCTACAGCCTTACAAGCATCCGGCAAAGTAAAAGAAGCAGAGATCATTTATAACCAGGCAATGACTGATTATAAAAGGCTCAAAAAAGATGATGAGGTTGTTAATACAAAAAACAGCCTGGGTTCGATCGACTTGCAACAAAAAGATTTTGTAAGCGCACATAACCTGTTTAAAGAAGCTTTAGACCTTAGCCGAAAAATAAATTATAAGTACGGCGAAAAAAAGTCGTTGTACTATTTGGGCTTGTTGAACCGGGAAAAGGGCGATTGGGATGAGGCGGCGCGTTTACTGAATGCCAGCCTTGTTTTAGATGAACAAATGCATGACCGTTATGGAATGGCTTTGGGAAACATTGAGCTTGCCTTTATAGCCAACCACAAAGCCAAATTTGATGAAGCTATAAAATTTAGCGAGCATGCTTTTGACTATGCATCCTCCATAGATGCCTATCAACTTGTTTCCAAAGCGATTGAAAACATTATATATGCCTACCGCAAAAAAAACGATTTAACCAAGATAATCGAGTGGCAGGACAAGCTTATAAAAACAGAAAAAGGAATATCGGACCAGGAAAAAAATTATGCGATCAATTTTATCGACATATTAAAAGAGCAGCAGGATAAGCAAATGAAGGTGGAGAAAAAAGCAGTTGAAGTTAGCCAGCAATCCGTATGGAAAAACATCCTGTTTTTCATTGTTATTATTGCCCTGATAACACTTTCTGCCTTAGCCTATCTCTGGTTCAAAAATTATAAAAGGGCAGAAACTTTCAGCACAGAGTTAGCAGATAAAAACCTGCTGATTGAAAAACATTCTCTTTCGTTAGACTTATTGAATAAAGCGATCTCCAAACAAAATTTCAGGCTGGAAGAAAGTAACCAAATGAAGGATAAATTGCTTTCGATCATCTCCCATGATCTTCGCCATCCATTGGTAAACACTAAAGGAATATTGGAACTGGTAAACCTTAACCTGGTTAACCCCGAAGAGACCAAGGATTTATTAGGACAGTTGGAAAGCCAGTATCTAAGAAGTCTCACGCTGTTAGATAACCTTTTATTTTGGATACGTGGTCAAATGAAAGGTGAGATGATTGATAAAGGAAGGATCAATTTATGGCAGTTGATGGAGGACCTTATAGAAGACCATAAAATTCCATTGCAGAATAAAAGAATAACGGCCCGTAATAATGTGCAGGATAATTTATCGGTGTTCGGGGATAAGGAAATGCTGAAGATCATTTTCCGCAACCTGTTGTCAAACGCCATAAAGTTCACCCCGCAGGAAGGCGAAATTGAGGTGTACTCCTCTTCAGATAAAAGCCCTGCAATACATATAAAAGATAGTGGCGTGGGTATGGATTCCGAAACCCTCCATAAAGTAAACGCCAAACAATATTTTACAACACGCGGTACAGGCAACGAGTCGGGCAGCGGCTTTGGGTTAATGCTCTGTCACGACCTGATTGAAAAACACAACGGTGTATTAACTGTTAAAAGCGAGCCGGGAAGAGGGTCGACTTTTACTGTAGAATTACCACCGAGCCCTGTTGTTATAAAAGAAGCTGCAAATGAAGAATACCAGCAGGCTAATTTGAGCAGGTAGGAAATATCTGATCTACCGCTCCGCCAATCATCGGAAATTGCTCCTTCACATAATTAGCAATCGTTTCTATAGCTTTTTTAGCCTGCTCAGGGGTAAGATTAGCTTCTGAGGTTAATCGTTCTATAAGCTCATTCATACAAAGTTGATTGAAAGTTTAGAGCCCTAAAAGTACACTACTTGTGCAAACAAAATAAAACCGCAGAAATGTTTAGCAGCAAAGTTTTACTCTGCGGCTTCGCGCCACTGCGGTCCTATTAATCAACAAATTTTCAATTTATAATTTAACGCCAACAGAAACACTAACCACCCTGTGCTTATTTGAATCATCCGCTTTATTACTGGCTCCGGAATTAATTTTCACAAGCCCCAATCCATAATTTGCTGACAACATAAATTTGCCAAAATCCAAACCGGCCAAAGCATTTAACCCATAATCAAACTTTTTTAGCTGACCGTAACCTGCATTCTCTTCATACGAAGTTGTGGGGTCATCATTGCTATATTTAATGTCGTACTCATTATTGAAAGCAACGCCAAAAATCTTTCCCTCCGTTTTGTTTTTTCCCTTAACGCCCATTGCCACATAGGGCCCGGCACCAATAAAAAGATTGCTGGTACCAAGCGGAATTTTGCCAACAAGATTGACCGGCAACTCCACATACAAAGGGTTGGAGGTGGCTTTGTAATAGCTCCTGTCGTTTGTTGTACCCTGCAGGGTTTTAGAACCTTTGCCCGTTAACAGCAATCCAGGTTGTAACCATAGCCCATCGGATAATGGCAGGTCTGCAACAAGCCCTGCATGAAAACTTGTTAATGAGTTAGCATCGTCTACATTGCCATTTTTTGTTATGGATATATTGGCAAAATTTACCCCGCCTTTTAAAATTAAGCCGCCGCTGTTGGCAGAAGGTTTTACCTGGGCATTTGCGCTTACAGCAAAAAATAATGCAGTTGAAAAGATCATGATTGTTTTCTTCATAGAAGTTTGTTTTGGGGCAGAATTTTGCTAATACTATGCCAAAAACAACTACATAAAGGTTAAAGCTTTTAACTAAAAACCTAATTGATAACAAGCAAAACAATTTTTCCATCCATAGTTGAAGCTACGACGTGACGGGCATCTATCACGTTTACGGTGTTTATCATAGAGTTGTCGATCTTATGTTTCCAAACAACTTTTTGGTTTAATGGATCTATGCTATAAACAACGCCATTCCTTGTTCCAAAAAATACCTGGGATTCTTTTTCAATCAGCATCGAAGGCACATGATCGTATCCGTAATCACAGTTCATTTTCCACAGCATAGGTTGTTTGCTGCGCGATGTGCGAAAAGCAACTACGTCATCGTTCATAGTTTTTGCATAAATGGTTTTGCCATCATTTGAAATACCGATTGATTCCCTAACAGTAGCCCCGTTGTTTCTCCACAAAGTTTCACCGGTAGTTAAATCGATGGCAGTAAGGTAACGGTCGGGTGCAACAACATAAACAACGCCATCGTTTTCTACGGGTATGCATGCAGCCGGCGAGTAGTTTATAACAGTTGAGCCATTGGTCCATTTCCAAAATAGCCTGCCATCGGCAACCGATAAAGCATATAAATATTTATCCCATGCTCCAAAAATGATCGTGTCTCCAACAATCAAAGGCTTGCTTACCACTGCACCATTTAAACCATTGAAACGCCAGCGTTCCTTACCGGTAAAAACGTCAAGTGCTCTAAATGAATGATCACTTCCTCCAACAAACACAACTTGGCTTTTCACAATGGGTGAGCCTAAAACAGATGCGCCGGTAACTACCTTCCAAACTAACTTTCCGTTAGCCGCATTCAGGCAATAAACAACACCATTGCTGCTCCCCAAAATAACAAGGTTGTTGTGTACAACAGGCGACGAATAAATGGGGCCACCTGTTTTAAAGGACCATTTTACTTTTCCATTTTTTAATGACAACGCCTCCACCAACCCATTGCTGTTACCAACTATGCAAACGTTATTAAAAACCGCTGGTGTCGAGATTACGTTCGCATCGGAACTGTAGGTCCATTTTGGCTTTATAAACGAAAACCGATTGTTCACTGCAAAATCGGGTCTTACTTTAATTGTATCGTTTTTCGGTTTTGAACGAAAACCAAGCTGATGCCAGGTAGTTCTATATTCTGTGCCTGGCTTATGCTCGGTAAAGGAAGCCGAATCGTTTGTTATGCTTACTATGTTATAGCCACCAACTATTGCTTTGGCTCTCAAATTAGATCGACCCATTATACCAGGTATACCTTCAAAATTGTGCACCTTGTTTGTGTGACCATGGCCGCACATTACCATTAACGCATTTTTTTTATTGAGCCGATCGGTAACCTCATACCAATTGTCCAGGCTGTTATCAAGGGGGTAATGGTTTAAAAAAACAATCGGCTGTGTCGAGGAAAGTTTAAGTAATTCATTGTCGATCCATAAAATGGCATCTCTGGGTATATGCCCGTCGCTCATTCTTACATATGGTCCGGATGCGCAACCTAAAAAGCGCACACCATTGTACTCAAAACTGAATTTATCGTAGCCAAATATTTTTGTAAAACTCAGTCCGCCACTTTCGCTCCACCCAGTATCGTGATTACCGGGAATAACATAATAGGGTATCCGAAGACTGTCTAACAGTTGCTTCGCTAATTTAATTTCTGCGTCTGTCCCAAGTTCGGTTACGTCACCGGTAACAACTACAAAAGCAACATCAGTCATTTGGTTGATATCCGCTACAGTTCTTCGCAAATCTTCTTCTGCACGACTGTTGGGTGCGCCAATGTGTGTGTCAGAAAGGAAGGCGATTTTAAACGGTTTAATATTCGCTTTTGCGCCTTTAAATAATAAGAGAACGCAGATAGCAATCAGGATACGTTTCATGCCGCTAATGTAATCATCAATACATAAAAAGGTGAGGCGATATACACGGTATTAAATAATTTGCAACACAACCTATCAATAAATACCTATGAGAAAAGGTTTCTTTTCATTAGTAATGATACTTGCGGTTACAGCACATGCGCAAAAAAATACTGACGAGTTTTTTTTATATGATAAAGACTGGAATAGTACCAACAACCCAAAAGCATCTGCTTTTTTTATGCAGGTAAAAAAATACAACGACAGTTTTTACGTGTGCAGGTTCTACAGTAACACAGGACCGCTTATACGCCAGGAAAGTTATAAAGATGTTGACCTTACTAAACCCAACGGACCTTTTGCCTGGTACGATGCAAAAGGCATGATAGACTCTACAGGAGAGGTAAACAACTTTAGAAAAGATGGTGAATGGGTTTATTACAACGATACATTAGGTATAGACCTTAGCATAACCTACAATAAAGGAAAGGAACTGGAAAGGATAGATTTTGTACGCAAGAAACGAATTACCAAAACAGGGGAGACAGATTATGTAAGAAACAAACCCGATAGTAGCGGATCAAAACCCGATGAACGGGAAGCAGAATTTGTTGGCGGGATGAAAGCCTACCGGAAATACCTGGAGAAAAACATCAACATACCGGAGCGCTCAAAAAATTTACGCGTTAATGGGGCGGTTAAAATCAGCTTCCTCATCAGCAACACCGGAAAAGTAAACAATGCCTTTATCCTTCACTCCATAGAATACGCCTCGGATGCGGAGGCGTTAAGAGTTATTGAAACAATGCCCAACTGGAAACCCGCATTTCAAAATGGCAAAAATGTTACGTACCGCGCTATTCAAACGATAACTTTCCAGGTAAGTGAAGAATAACTTTCAATTAATTTTGAAAGTTTAGAAAACAAATTTAACTTTGAAAGATGAACATCGCCGAAGGCAAAATACAATTTATACAAAGTTGGGGGGTGCTGGGAAGCCAATGGGGTATCAACCGTACCATGGCACAAATTCATGCATTGTTATTGGTTGCACCCGAACCGGTCACCACAGAGGATATTATGGAACAACTAAGCATTAGCCGGGGTAATACAAATATGAACGTGCGTGAATTGATTGACTGGAACCTGGTGGATAAAATTATTATACAGGGAGAGCGTAAGGAATATTTCTCGGCTGAAAAAGACATATGGAAGGTTGCTACATTAATTATGTATCAACGTAAAAAGCGGGAGCTCGACCCCATGTTAAAAGTGTTAGGTCAAATTGGAGATATTGAAGGTGATAAACGCGATGCAGAGGTGAAGGCTTTTACCGAGACGGTAGCTAACATTAAAAAGTTTGCCGGCCAGGCTGAAAAAACGTTGGATACGATTATAAAAGCGGAAGAAAATTGGTTTTGGGGAAGCTTTATTAAGTTCTTTAAATAGGTCCAGGAGCAAAATTTTAATAAGCCGGCTATTCCGGTTTTCTTTTCTCAAAATAGTTTCAATTTTTTCTGAAATTTTAAAAACACGTTATGAAAACGTATAAACAAATTGATTTTTGGGTACAGGTTATCCTTATCAGTGTATTTGTTGCCGCAAGCCTCATTAATCGTGATTACACTTTTATTGCAGGATATTTTACCGTGGGTGCCTGGCAAGTTATAAGCATGATTGTTCATCAATTAAAGGGCTGTTACACCGGCAAAAAAATGCGCCGGTATTATTATCACCGGATTATTTTGTTTGCTGTTATTGCTATGTGCCTGGTTGCTATTATTCCCTACTTTTTTATGGTATACTACGTACTCCTGTTTGTTGCCCCCATAATGGCTTTGTATTACCTCAAAATTTGTTACCACGAAACCTTTCAATACATGGTGCGCCCGCTTGATATTATTTAAAAAAAGCCTTATGAAAAATAAAAAGATTGTTATTGCCGGTGGAACTGGTTTTATTGGCCGCAACCTTGCTAAACATTTTGCTGCTGATAACAAGGTTGTTATTCTAACAAGGAGTGTATCGAGTGAAAATAATGCGTTTGTCGATTTTACAATTGCCAGTGATAGCACCGGCAACATTAAATTAGTAAGGTGGAATGGAATAAGCATAGGTGAATGGAAAAGTGAAATTGACGGTTGCGACCTCGTGATTAACCTGGCAGGTAAATCCGTTAACTGCCGGTATAATGAGAAAAATAAAAAGGAAATTTTTGAGAGCCGTATCAATGCAACGAAAGCAATTGGCGAAGCAATCCATAATTCGGTGGTTCCGCCTAAACTGTGGATTAATGCATCATCTGCTACCATTTACAGAAATGCAACCGATACGGCACAGGATGAGTTTACGGGCGAAGTGGAAAACGATTTCAGCGTGCAGGTTTGCAAGCGTTGGGAGAAAGCTTTATTTGAAGAGAGAACACCCTTCACGCGCAAAATTGCTATCCGAACTGCGATAACCCTGGGTGTTGGCGGGGTAATGGTACCTTATTTTAACTTACTAAAATTTGGATTGGGTGGCAGGCAGGGCAACGGTAAACAAATGTATAGCTGGGTACATATCGACGATGTATGCTGTGCTATCGAGTTTATGTTTAAACGTAATGATATGGAAGGCGTGTATAACCTGAGTTCGCCCAACCCGGTCAGCAATCAATTTTTTATGGCTACACTTTGTAAGGCCACAGGGCAAAAAGTAGGTTTACCTGCCTATAAATGGATGTTGAAAATTGGCGCCTGGTTGATAGGCACCGAAACAGAATTGATTTTAAAAAGCCGATGGGTGCTTCCAGCTAAACTGATTCAGGCTGGGTTCAGGTTTAAATATCCGTTGCTTGAAGATGCCGTAAAAAACATTGTTGAACAGGTTCCTAAAAAGCGGTACCGCGTCGTTTAATAATTTGCGATGGTGTAATTATTGTTGCACTTTTTTATTTATTTGAAAACCGAAAATATGGCAACCAAAAAAACAGTTGTTTTAGGAGCATCCGAAAACCCGGCACGTTACAGCAATCTCGCTGTAAAAAAATTACGCTCACACCAGCATCCCGTAGTAGCGGTAGGCAGGCGCCAGGGTACAATAAACGATGTTGAAATAGTTAAAGGACAGCCTCAACAACACGATGTGGATACTGTTACTCTTTACCTGAATCCTTCCAACCAAAAAGAATATTACGATTACATTCTTTCGCTTAATCCAAAACGAATCATCTTCAATCCTGGTACAGAAAACGACGAACTTGATGCAATCGCCAGCAAGAAAGGAATTAAAACCATGGAAGCCTGCACGCTTGTAATGTTAAGCACCGGTCAGTACTGATACAAAAGATTTGCCTTTATAAATTGCTACACATTGCTACATTTTTTCTCCGGCCGTCAAAAATAGCCAGGTCCTGTTTTGTTAAAAGAAATTTTCCGTACATCATTGCTTTTCAACTACTTGACACTTCACCTTAACATGAAAAAAATTTCTGGCATAGTTTTCTCTAATACCTACAGGTAATTCGGAATGGCTAAATTTTAGAAGAAAACACAAAGCCATCATCTAACTAATAAAATGAAAAAATTATGAAAAAGACCTTAATCGTTGTTACGCTGGCTGCCATGTTTGCGGCTTGTAACACTAACCCAAATATGGGTGATCAAACAAACAGACGTTTAGCTTATTCTGATACAGCATCTTTATACAATCATACCCCTCAAACCGACAGGCAGCAGTACATTGATGCGAATGGATTAAATGATCAATCAAATAGCTATACAGATAAAAACACGGTGGTAAAATATGTTTATGTTACCGAACCAAAACCACGTGTTATTTACAAAACCGCTCCGGCAAAACGTACAACTACCCGTGCAACTGCAAAAAATACCAATTATGGTTATGCCTCTGCACCGGCTGAAGTTCCTGTACGTAAAAAAGGTTGGAGTAAAGCAGCTAAGGGCGCCGTAATAGGTGGTGGTTCAGGCGCTATACTTGGTGCGGTTTTAAGTAAAAATAACAAAGGTAAAGGTGCCGTTATTGGTGGTATTATTGGAGCCGCCGGTGGATATGCAATCGGACGCGGCGCGGATAAAAGAGACGGTCGTTACTAACTTATAAAACCTGTGATTAATATTAATAGGTTGAGAGCTTAAAACCTCTCAACCTATTTTATTTTATTTTAGTTCGGCAGATAAACATAAAAAAGCCCGGCAAGGTCTCCCCGTTTTCATCTTACGGATATTGCCAATTATTTCTTCGTTGCAGCATAGTGCCTTAGTTTCTCATCGATCTCAATAATTTTCCCATTTTCTATTTTAACATCATCCATTACCGAAATAGAGTCTCTCCCGTTTTTGCCGTCCCAGGATTGCTGCCACCACATGGAAACGTATTGTTCTTTCTTATCTTTTGAAATAACAGATTCCCAGTCGTACATTTTTACCCGCATCCCTTTTAGGTCCTTGTGGGTTTGTGCAAACATCGCTTTCAGGGAGTCTTTTAAAAGTTTAGCTTCATACCGGTCGAAGTTGACCTGTACACTATCAGCGAAATATTGCATCGCCTCATCCAGGTTACCCATCTCATAAGCTTTTAACGATTTTAATACCATTACTGAATTTGCAGGGTCCCCTATATCCCAGCCATCGGGGTGTTCTATAGTGTATGGGTAGTCGAGTTTGACTTCGGCATCGGCGTTGGTCGTAGCCGTACTATCTTTCTTTGTATCAGCGCCAGTTTTAGTTTCACAGGCGGCAAACAATACCACGAGGGTTAGCAGGCAAATTGTTTTTTTCATTTTGGAAGTGTTTTGGTTAAGAATAGAAGTGAAGGGTTAATGTACTCATAACTTGTCGTCCATCAAAATGGCTTGTGTTGATCTTATTTTGGAGAGTTTAATCAACACTTGTTGATCGAGATAAATAGGCAGCATGTTGTGAAGTGCAATTTTCAGTGGTCTGAACTTTGTGTACTTATTGGAAGCCTGGTTGATTTGATCGACCAAAAAATTTAAAAACTTGTTGTATGAAAAATACACTCATCATACCATTCCTTCTTTTTGTATTTGTTGCTACAGCGCAAACCAAAAGCAAAACACAAAAAAAAACTTCCAATCAAAAAACCGTAAACCAAGTGCGCAGTGTAACAACTAACGGCGATCGGCTGACTACCAAAGAACGTATTGAAATGCGACTAAACGATTCTGCTGCAAAAAATGCAAACGACCATCAAAACGTTGTGAATGAAGTAAACGGAATAAAGGTTGCGCCTGCCTTAAATAGAAATACATCAACTATCGCAAATAAGCCATCAAACAATTCTATAGCAAAGGGTGTACAGGAAACTGCAGCGCAAATAGAGAATTCTGTTAAGAATACTACAGCAAGTGGGATGCCTGTAAGCAATAATGCCGTTGCAAACAAACCGGTCACTAACGAGCAAAGCCAATACATTACAACTGATATAAACCGGAACCAATTAAATGTGATCAACCAAAATCAAAATGCCTCCTCAACTCAAAACCAGGCAACAAAGGCATGGGGACAGAATACAGTTGGCGAAAGCCAATGGGGCCAAAACCAGGTTGGAGAAAACCAATGGACACCACCCACGGTTGCTATAACAAATAGCTTTACCCGCGATTTCCCGGCTATTAAAGGTGCCGTGTGGAGTGTGGACAACAATAAAAATTACACTGCACGCTATAAAATGGGAGATTGGTGGACAACCAGCAGCTATAACACAAATGGATTGCGGATAGATACCCGAACAGAAATACCGGTTAATGGAGTTGTGCCTTCCGCAATTGCAACTTACAAAAACAAACAAACATTACCGGTTGACCTTACGCGCATTTCAAAAGTAGAGCGACCAGGGAAATTGGCTTTGTACGAAGTAAGGTTGAGTAATGGAAGTTTAGTTTATCTGAACGAAGAAGGTGTTGAAGTTGCTTTTTAAAATTCCGACCCCTTATACAAAAAATGCCATTCTGGAATTTAGAGTGGCATTTTTATTTCAGCATCTGTTCAGTCACGCAGTTCTTCGCAGTGGAAACCGGCGTTACGCAAAGTGGTTTCAATGCAGGATGGTGTTACATTTTGTGCTTCTATCCGCAATATGCTATCTATATCTTTTAAGTCAACATTCCAGGTGTGAATACCTAGTATGGTTTGCAAATGCGGTGCTGCATTCCGTATACTTTTTTTATATCGGAGATTGGTTTTAAATACAAGAATTTCCATGTTGTTAGTTTGATGTAAAAACGAAAACTGTTGATGATTATAGATATATCGATGAACGTAATGCGACGCAACCGGAGCCGCACAATACTATAAAGCTTGCAGCCTTACACTTCCCTTTTTTCAGCGGCAGGTTGTGAACCCCAACGACCGCAACGGTTCCGCCAATCGCTTTTAAATTTTTCTTTTTCTTCGGGTGACATGTGTTGCCATTTTTCCTTCATTTCGCTACCCCACCGGCCGCGTCCTTTCCATCCACCGCCGCCACCTTTAAAGCCCCCGAACAATATCTTAGCCAGCAAAAAAATACCAAGCCCCTGTATAAATGTGATGGATTGAATATGCAGCACGGGTGCCAGCACACTGTTCCATAACCCCATAACAATAAAGCCCAATGCGGTTACACCCACCACTGCCAGCACTATAAAACCAGCAATTTTTTTAGCCCAGAATGTTTGTTTCATTTTTAAAATGTGTTAGTAGTTTAATAATTCATTTCGCAGTACAAGCAAGCGCTCACGCAGGTGCAACACTGCATAGCGCTTTCTCGACAGGAGCGTGTTTACAGTCTCGCCGGTTTGTTCGGCTATAATTTTAAAGGGTACCCCATCAATTTCATGCTGAATAAAAACCTGCCGCTGTTCTTCGGGCAACTCGTTTAATGCCTGTTGCAGTTCTTCCCAAAAAATCGACCGGAGGTAAGCCGTTTCCGGATTGGCTGAGTCATCAAGAAAGAAAGAGGTAAGCTCGAAAAAATAATCGTCTTCACCCTCCGCAAAAACATCGGAAAACGATGCGTGCTTTTGTTTGCGATGCTGGTCGGTTATTTTTTTTCGTGCAACTTTAAACAACCACCCACTCACCTGTTCAATAGGCTTTACCGAATCGGCGAGTTGATAAAAAACATCCTGCAGAATGTCTTCGGCATCCGCATCAGTACTTACCCGCTGTTTTATAAACCCCATTAACCGTTTGCTGTACTGGTTAATGATGGTAGTTATATTTTGTTTTTTAACAGCAGTCATTCCGGTGGGTATGGTGAGCGCTTCCTCCATGTATAACAAGGTAGACGGACAACAAAAGATAATATTTTAAAAACCGTAAAATTTTTTTTGCTGCTTGCCGACATGCA
>JANPIA010000404.1:0-8281 GCA_031424735.1 Segetibacter sp. | reverse complement strand
GAAACCCGACACCTGATTGTTGAATACCTGCACCCGAAATACAAAAAAATTTTTAGTGATACCAGCCCATGGTTTGCGTTTCATTTGCCCCCGGGCAAAGCCTTTACCACAGGCAACCTTAAAAACGTGCAGCTATCTGTGGAACCGGCGGTCTTAAATCTTAACATCACCTATAAAAACAATACATACGAGGTAGAATGTTTTGTAAAGCTGAACCAAAACGAGTTGCCGCTGGCATCCAACCAAAGCCATTCGCCCTTATTATTTTTGCACGATAACAACTACTATTTGTGGGAAAAGCCCAAGGATGTTTTATTAGCCGAAAAGTTTTTACCCTCCGGTAAAATTATAATTGAGGAAAACAATTGGGCGCAGCAATTAAACAAGTTTATTCTGCCACTGGCAAACGAATACAACGTACAATTCAACAATGTAAAACGGGAGGAGATAAAAGACCTGAAGCCGGAAATAAAATTGATGCTGCGCGAAAAAGGCGATTACCTTTTGTTTCAACCCATATTTACTTACCGTGGTTACGAAGTGAAACCCAACGATAAAGAAAAGATAATTCTTCCGCAGCAGGATAAGTTGTTGCTTATTCAACGCAATATGGAAGAAGAGAAAGGTTTTGTTGAAAAAGTACAAAAGCTTCACTCGCAATTCATTCATCCCGATGGAACCGATAGCCTTGTGCTGAAAGGAACCGATGTTTTAAAAAACAACTGGTTCTTTCTTTTTATAGATGCGATGAAAGAAATGGAGATACCGTTGTTTGGTTTTGAAGCATTGAAAAACTTTAGATTCAACACCGCAAAACCATCCACCAAAATTTATATAAGCAGCCATACCGATTGGTTTGATGCGAAAGTGGAAATACATTTTGGCGAACAGAAGATAACCGTTGCCGATGTAAAAAAAGCGCTTGCCAATAAGCAGCAGTTTGTTCAGTTGCAGGATGGATCCCTGGGTATTTTGCCGGAAGAGTGGATCAAAAAATATTCGCTGCTGTTCCGCATTGGCGAAGGCAAAAGCGAGAAAATGAAGTTGAGCCGTTACCACTTTAGTGTAATAGAAGAGTTGTATGAGGCGAGGGACGAGGAGGAATTATTTTTTCAGTTAGAAGAGCGATACGACAAACTGAAAGAGTTTCGCAACATTGAACCGATTGAAGCGCCGCTGCACCTTAAACCCATACTTCGCCCTTACCAGGAGTCGGGCTTTCACTGGCTGAACTATTTAAGCGAAGTAAAGTGGGGCGGTATTTTGGCCGATGATATGGGATTGGGTAAAACAGTACAGGCATTATCGTTCCTGCATCACCTGCGGCAAACCAATGGTAAGCTGAAAGCGCTGGTGGTTTGTCCCACCACACTTATGTACAACTGGGAAAACGAGATCCGGAAATTTACACCAACGCTTACCAATTACATTCATCATGGTGGCACCCGTACCCGCGATGCCATACTCGATCCAAACATCGATATTATTATAACAACCTACGGCACCCTGCGCAGCGATATAAAACTGTTTGTAGAGCCCGAGTTTGATTATATCATTCTTGATGAAAGCCAGGCGATCAAAAATCCATCGAGTAAAGTAACAAAGGCGGCAAGCTTACTTAAGGCGAAAAGCCGTCTGTGTTTAAGCGGAACTCCATTGCAAAATAACACCTTCGATATTTTTGCGCAGATGAACTTTCTGAACCCCGGCATGCTCGGCAGCATGGAGTTTTTTAAACAGGAGTTTGCCATACCCATTGATAAGTTTGGCGAGCAGGAACAAAAAGAACACCTGCGCAAATTGTTGTACCCCTTCATTTTGCGCCGTACAAAGGAGCAGGTTGCCAAAGACCTTCCTGAAAAAGTGGAGATGATATTGTTTTGCGAAATGGGCGATGAACAACGGAAGATTTACGATGCGTACCGAAACGATTTCAGGGATAAAATTTTGGGCGTGGTAGAAACCCAGGGTATCAACAAATCGCAGCTTACCATATTGCAGGGTTTAATGAAACTGCGGCAGATATGTGATAGCCCGGCAATTATGAAGGAGCAGGAAAAGTTCCCCAACGTTTCCATTAAACTTGATGAGCTGGTACGGGAGATAACCGAAAACATTAGTAACCACAAAGCTTTGGTGTTCTCTCAATTTTTAGGCATGTTGGCTTTAATAAGAGAACGCCTGCAGGAAATGGGCATTAAATACGAGTATTTCGATGGCAGCACCTCTGCACCCGACAGGGAAGTAGCCATTCAAAGTTTCCAGAACGATGACAGTTGCCGCGTATTTCTAATCTCTTTAAAGGCCGGTGGCGTTGGTCTTAACCTTACCGCTGCCGATTATGTTTACATAGTTGATCCATGGTGGAACCCTGCGGTAGAGCAACAGGCAATAGACCGTACGCACCGCATTGGTCAAACAAAAAATATTTTTGCTTACCGCATGATCTGTAAGGATACGGTAGAAGATAAAATTTTAAAGCTGCAGGAAAAGAAGCGTGCCCTTGCTGCCGACCTCATCACCGACGACAGCGGCTTTGTAAAGAATTTGACAAGGGAAGACCTGGAGTATTTGTTTAGCTAAGATTGAATGAAGCCCGCTTGTTCATCTCATTATCTATTCTAAATGTTGGCATCGCTTCGGGCAGCATACATGAACGCTAATAAACTATCCAACACAAAACATAATGATCGGGCGGTTATCCATTCCTCTGCGGCATCAAACGCCTTAACATTGTACACATTCTTTCCAAATTCATGGGTTGAATAGCGCCCGGACGACGAAGGGCTCATACGAAAAACGGCCGGTTTCCCAACCGGTAAGCCGGTTTCGTTTATGGAGATTTCTGCCTCGTGGTGTGCAGCGTTGGGCGCTGTAAAATATTAATTGATCGACTGCAATTGACTAACAGTTAAAATAAGGCACCCAGCCATTGTAAAGAGGTATCATAAAATAGAAGCGTTACTGTTATTAGTAGTGTTAATGGGGTTAAGATAGGGAAGACGGGCAATCTGCAAGAGATTTTAGCAGGCGTACCCAATTTCCTGCCCCAAATAATCAGGAACAAAGGCATAGGTGTTAGTTTCACGCCTATCGTAGCTGACGTTACGAAATCTATCTTTTGGGGTTAACTATTCTAACATGGAATCGCAATTTCTTCCATCTCCCCGTGGTTTTAGTGCCTTTTATGTTTGCGCCACCTATGTAGTTATTCTACCACCTATAAGAAAATAGAAAAATCTTTAACGAACGAAAACTTGATGAAATGCTGTGTAGGTAAGGGTTTTTGTTGTTACACATTATTGCCTACTGCCAGCTACTGAAAAAAATTAGGTACTTTGTATTGCATAGTATTGAATTTTACTGCATCTTTGTGTAGTCAATAAGAAATCTGTAACAATCAAGACGACTTAATGGCAAAACAAAATCATAAACAATTTCATCTGCAAAAACGGGTGAAATCTTAAAAACTCCGAAGATGAATATTGATAACACACAGAGCCAGATGAGGAAAGGGGTATTGGAGTTTTGCATTTTATCTATCATTCGCCAGGGTGAGGCCTACCCAAGTGATATTGTAGAAAAAATGAAAGCTGCCAACCTGAACATTTTGGAAGGCACCCTTTATCCTTTATTAACGAGGCTGAAAAATGCCGATTTTCTCACCTATCGCTGGATAGAAAGCAACAGTGGCCCGCCACGTAAATATTTTACACTTACTGAGAAGGGTCTTGCCTTTTACCAGGAACTGGAAGCAACATGGAACGAGTTAGCCAATGCAGTAAATACGCTAACTGCCCGAACAGAAAATGTGGAAGACCAAACCTCAACTTTAACCAACTAAAGACAAAGACAATGAAAAAGGTAATAAATATAAACTTCCAGGGTAGGGTTATACCTATTGAGGAAACGGCTTATGACATGCTTCAGCAGTATGTGGAAAGCCTTCGCATATTTTTTGCGAACGAGGAAGGACGAGACGAGATCATTAATGATATTGAAGGCAGGATTGCTGAACTTTTTGGCGAAAGTTTAAAAAAGGGCAACACTTGTATTACTGATCTGGAGGTAAACAATATCATTAACAGCATGGGTCGCCCGGAAGATTTTGACGACGATGAAGCCAAAGTGAAATCGCAGTTGGGCAGCGAAAGCAACCAGCAACAGTACACCCATACTGAAACAAAAACTGCTGAACCTCGTGGTCGCCTGTATCGCAACTTAAACGATCGTTTGTTAGGTGGTGTATGTTCCGGCGTGGCAACATACCTGCGGGTAGACCCTACCATTGTGCGTATCCTGTTTGCCATCATCACCTTCGGTGGTTTTGGTTTGGGCTTCGTTCTGTACATTGTTTTGTGGATAGTGTTGCCGGCAAAAGGCTTACAGGCTAATTTGAAGAAGCGCCTTTACCGTAACCCCGACGACCGGGTGATTGGTGGCGTATCCGGCGGACTTGCATCGTACTTTAATATTCAGGTTTGGATACCCCGTTTGATATTCGCTTTGCCCTTGATATTCGGTATCATCACTTCGGTATTTCAGAATGCATTCTTCCATTTTAACCCGTTGCCGGGTGTAATATTCGGTTCTTTTGGGAGCACGCTGTTCATAGTGTACATCATACTTTGGATTGTTATACCCGAAGCCAGCTCACCAACGGAAAAGTTGGAAATGCGCGGTGAAAAGGTTGACCTCAACAGTATTAAAAATACTTTTAAAGAAGAGATGGAAGGATTGAAAGGACGTGCAGAAAAAGCGGGTACCGAGTTTAAAGAAAAGGCTGCTGCCTGGGGAGAAGAGGTTTCTACAACAGTGAACGAAAAGAGCAGGGCCTTTGCGGCTGAATCTGCACCAGTTGTCAGGAATACCGGTGGTCGCATTTTGAATGCAATCGGTATTTTATTTAAAGCGTTCTTCCTGTTTTTTGCAGGTATCATCGTATTTGCTTTGCTAATGGCTTTGCTGGCGCTGATGATTGGGGGAGTAAGTGTGTTTCCCTTGAAAGATTTCTTTTTACAAGGCTTTTGGCAAAACACACTGGCATGGACAACGCTTATCCTCTTTTTGGGTGCACCCGTTATTGCCTTCTTTACCTGGATCATTAGAAGGATCATTGGGGTAAAATCTAAAAACAAATACCTCGGGTACACGTTTGCAGGGTTGTGGGTTATTGGACTCGTAGCCGGGATTATATTGGCTGCTTCCATCGCCAACGATTTTAGTACGGCTGCCAGGGAAAAGGAAGATTATACCGTGATGCAGCCCCTTACCGGAAAAATGGTAGTGAAGGTTGCAGACAGCAATATTAAAATGTATGGCAAATGGTTTAAAATGGAAGGACTGCTGAGTATGACCAACGACAGCATTTATATGAACAATGTTAGGGTACGCGTTATTAAAAGCCCGGATAGTTTGTACCATGCCTACGCTATAAAAAGCAGCCATGCTGCCGATGAAACCGCGGCACTCAATAATGCCAAAGCTATTCGTTACGATATCGTTCAGCAGGATAGTATGCTCTACCTCTCCCGTGGTTTTGCTTTGGAGAAAAGAGGTACCCGCTTTCGCAACCAGGGTGTAATCATTACCATACAGGTGCCGGTTGGTAAAAAAATACAGATAGACAGAAGCGTGGTTCGCAAGCTGAACTGGTTTCACATAAATGAAAACCGCAGCGATTGGGATGAAGAATGGAATGAGTATGAAGACTGGAGTTCCGATGTGGAATACATTATGACCACGAACGGACTTGAAAGAGTTAAAAGCACAGAAACAAAAGAAAAGGGGCTGAATGAATTTGATGAAATAGAGGAGCTGAATAAAAGCAAGGAAGAAATAAGAAAGAACATTGAGGAGCGTCAAAAAGAATTAGACCGGATGAAAAAGGAACTTAATGGCACCGACAGCACCTATAAGTACAAACCAGCTACCGGAACAACTATGGAGGAAGGAGATAATGTTGAGGAAGATACCAATACGGAAACAGACATTAAACCAACAGCCGTAGTTCAAAAGAAACACATTGTTAGCCCGATGAGTTCGTTTTTAGAATTCATCTGATATCTCGGTTGAAGTTGGGAATACGGGCTGCGCTGCACGTATTGGGTGGAGCCCCATCCCTTTTCGAAAATCCTTGCAATTTTGCAGGGATTTTTTTTGCTTTTAAATACAAGCCAATAAAAGTATTCTGCGATTAAACATACAACAGTAACAGGCATCAACGCCCTTCAAAAAACATATTCAGGTAAGCCTCCAAGCATTCCCTTGCTATTTTCCAGGCATCTTTCCGTTGCACAACAATGTTCGGTCCGGCTGCCAGTAACCCGCTAATCACATTTCTTGACGAGTGATACCCGCTCCTGTGAATATTTGTTTGTTTATACAGTTCCTGCAGCGTATAAAATTTGAAATCAACGTCGCATACTATATTGTAATTCGCTTCCCGTTCCTTACCGGTTGGTGTTTTGGTAACATCAACACCCGTTTGATCAAAAATTATTTTTAGGTTGGTAACCGCTATGGCGTGCGTGCACCCGTGTTTTTTCAATAATGAATAAATGCTGCTATCGCCACTTGCCGATATAGGGGTATGCCCCCGTAAAACCTGTGTAGATATTCCCTCTCTTTCCTTAATCTCTATTGCTGAAATAGCTAACATGCTATCAATGAACTTTATAAAAAGCTCCTCTTTATTATCGCGGTATTTTTCCGCGGCAACATTATAGGTATTCAATAAAAGTATCCGCCCAGGTTTTGGTTCAATTACATAAACCGGGTGCGTTTTTAAAGTAAAGTTTTTTACCGGCTGAACAGTTGTGCAGGCACAAAGCAGAAATAGCAATGTAGGAAAATAGCGCATGAGGTTTTCACAACAAGCTAATAAAAACGGGCAGAGTTTGCAAAGGGAAAGGCATTTTGCAATGTGCGCTATTTTAAATAAAGGAAAGCCAAACACTTAGAATATTACTTCAATAACTGGTAAATCAACAGGCTCATCACGTAAGCAAGTGCGGTCATGTAAACCAGTTGAACAATGGGCCATTTCCAGGTGCGGGTTTCGCGTTTTGTAACGGCAAGGGTGCTCATGCACTGCATGGCAAGTACATAAAATACCAGCAAACTTACGCCGGTAGCCAGGGTGTAAACTTTAGTGCCATCTTCGGTTAATGCTCCCTGCATTTTCTGCCGCAACGAGGTGTTTTCATTATCATCCTCAACGCTGTAAAGTGTTGCCATGGTGCCTACAAACACTTCCCGCGCAGCGAAGGAGGTAATTAACGCGATACCAATTTTCCAATCGAACCCCAGTGGTTTAATGGCCGGTTCAATGCTTCTGCCCAATATACCGGCATAGGAATTGGCCAGCTTTTCCGACCGGTAATCTTTTTCGATGGCAACAATATCCGCATTAGGTTGCTTCTTTACAACTTCGTAACGGGCAGCAATATTTCTCATCCGGTCGCCGGGGCCGTAGCTGCTTAAAAACCACAGCAGCAAACTTATCAGCATAATAACCTTACCCGCATCCACCACAAATATTCGAGCTTTTTCAATCATGGTAATACCCACATTTTTCCAGCGTGGCGAACGGTATAATGGTAGCTCCAGTATAAAAAAACTTTTTTCTTTCAGGTTGATGATAAATTTAAAAACATAGCTCGCAAGCAAGGCCATAACAGTTCCCAATAAATAAAGCGCCATCATAACCAAACCCTGCAGGCTTAAAAAGCCGATGAAAAATTTATTCGGAATAACTAAGCTGATAAGAATGGTATAAACCGGCAAACGAGCACTGCAGCTCATTAAAGGGGTAACCAAAATAGTGAGCAATCTTTCCTTACGGTTTTCAATGTTGCGTGCACTCATAATGGCAGGCACGGCGCAGGCAAGCCCGCTTATCATGGGCATTACACTTTTACCATTTAACCCAACTTTGCGCATAAGCTTATCGCTAAGGAAGCTGATGCGTGCCATATAGCCCGAATCCTCCAACATGGTAATCAACCCAAACAATATCATGATCTGGGGAACAAAAACAAGAATGCCGCTTAGTCCTGCAACAAACCCATTGATCAGCAAATCGCTCCACCATGCGGAAGGTAATGCACTACCTAACAAGCCGCTTACCTGCCTAAAGGTCCACTCAATGGCATCCATCGGGTATTGCGCCAGCCAGAAAATACTTTGAAACAGCAGGAATAAAACGGCTAATAAAATCAGGTAGCCCCATTTGCGATGCAGTAAAATATCATCCAGTTTTTCGGTGGCGAGTTTCTTT
>JANPIA010000403.1:0-2249 GCA_031424735.1 Segetibacter sp. | reverse complement strand
GCGCAGGTTATCACTTCCACATCTTTATCAAAATACAATTGCGCGGCTGCCTGGTGAAAGCTTCCTTCAAAACCCTGTATCGATACTCTCATTGCCATAACAAATCTTAATACGTGTTGTAAACAATAGTAACCGCTTCAAAACAAAAATCCCGGCTTTGCGAGCCGGGATTTTTTATGTTGATTTTTTTATGTCTTTAAAGTTTCAACAAAAACATCCCGGCTTCCCGCTAAAGAAGTAATAATAAAAGCCACAGAATGTATTGTTACTGGTCATGCAACAAATATAGGGATGAATTATTATCAAAAAATGAATTCGCAATAAATAATCATGAGGCGTATAAACTTTCAATTCTATCAAAAAAATACAGGTAACTATTCCAGATCAACTAAAAAGATACTCTCTTAACAGTGTATAATTCGCAGCCATCTTTATACTCACTTTTTCCTTATTCAATATCAACTGAATACTTTCGGGCTTTTCGATAGGTTGATGTATGATGGGTTCTACCACATCGTAAAACTTTATTGGGTGGGCTGTTTCTAAAAAAATTCCTTTATCCGTTGAATGTTCGCGCAGGTATTGCTCCAATGCGTAGTAAGCCACCGCTCCATGCGGATCGGTTAAATAATGCAAATCTTCATATACATTTCTCAATGTTGTTCTTGTTTGTTCATCGGTAACGCTATAACTGGTCAGGGTACTTTTAACTTGTGGAAAATCATGTTGAAACATTTCCAGTATTCGAACAAAATTGCTGGGATCGCCAACATCCATTGCGTTGGAAATAGTAGCAACAGCGGGCTTGCTTTTGTAATGGCTGCTTTCGAGATATTGCGGAACAACATCGTTGGCATTACAGGCTGCGATAAAATGTTTAACTGGCAGTCCTGAAATATGGGCAAGCATACCGGCACAAATGTTTCCAAAGTTTCCACTGGGTACACATACCACCGGCGGGTTTTGTTGATCGTTCCATTGCTGGTATGCAAAAAAATAATAAAACTGTTGCGGCAGCCAACGTGCAACATTTATGGAGTTGGCAGATGTTAGAAACAATTCTTTATTCAACTGCTCATCGGCAAACGCTTGCTTAACCATCTGCTGGCAGTCATCAAAATTTCCATCTACCTCTATGGCAGTAATATTTTTTCCCAATGTTGTTAGCTGTAATTCCTGCACATTGCTCACTTTTCCCGAAGGATACAGGATCACTACATCAACTCCCTCCACTCCATAAAAACCATTTGCCACTGCACCACCCGTATCGCCTGAGGTGGCTACGAGCACCGTTACTTTCTCCTTACTATTTTCAACAAAATAGCCAAGGCACCGGCTCATAAACCGTGCGCCTACATCTTTAAAAGCAAGGGTAGGACCGTGGTACAGTTCCAGCGAAAATATATTGTCGCTAACCTTAACCATCGGAAAGTTAAAGTGGATCGTTTCTTTTACGATAGTTTCAAGTACGCTTTGCGGGATGGTTTCACCAACATAGGGCTGTATCACCTTTAAAGCAATTTCCTCCTTCGATAAACTACGAATGTTTTCAATAAAATCAGCGGGCAGTTGTGGTACGGTTTCGGGATAATATAAACCTTTATCGGGTGCCTGTCCTTTGATGGTCGCTTCTTTAAAATCAACCCTGGGCGATTGTTTATTTGTACTATAAAAAAACATGAAATTTTGAATTAATTATACTGTATGAAGTTCGCTGGTTGCTATTGTAACACCCTGCTTGTTTATAATGGTTACATAGGTATGGAATTCGATACCGATCGCCTGGTATATATCCTTCATAACCTTCTCCACAGACAGCGCTATTTGTTTAGTTGTACTTAACATGAAAATGGATGGACCGGAACCGGATATACCACCGCCTAAAGCGCCGGCTTCTATCGCCCCCCTTTTTACATCGTGAAACCCCGGTATCAATATACTTCTTACCGGTTCTATGATTACGTCTTCTAAAGAACGTCCTATAAGCTCATAATCATTTTTCATAAAGCCCGTTACTAACCCGGCAATATTTCCCCACTGACGGATGGCATCCTTCAGCAGCACTTGTTTTTTTAATATCTGACGTGCATCCGAAGTTCTTACTTCAATTTGCGGATGAACAACGGTTACATACAAATCAGGTGAGGGAATCGCAATAATATCGAGCGGAAAAATGGAACGGATCAAGGTGATGCCACCGTAGATACAAGGCGCAACATTATCCGCATGTTTTACACCGCTGGCAACTT
>JANPIA010000402.1:0-2300 GCA_031424735.1 Segetibacter sp. | reverse complement strand
ATGACATGGTTTAAAAAAGAGGGAATGATTTGGATGGATGCATCGGAAGGAGAACACACTATAGTAAATCAGATTGAGAAGTTAATAGTAAAGTGAAAAGCGAAAAGGGAATTGTTAACATTGATGTGAAACCTTCACAGACTTTAACCTTAACCTCAACTTCCCAAATACTAAATCCTAAGCGCATACATCATAAAAAAACAGCAGGAAGTTTATCCGCCTGCTGTTACTATAGCCACATTTCCCGTTTTAATATTTATTAAAATTTGACCCCGAAAGTTGCAGAGATATTTCCCTGAGTTTGCTTCAGGCTGGCATATGTATTTTCCCGGTCTTCCAGCCTGTAAGGAAAGTTCACGTCCTTGGTCATGCTGTGTACATACGTAAGGTCAACAAAAAAGCCCTTGTTCCGGTAACCAAGCCCACCGCTCAGAAGCATTTTATTTGCTTTTAGTGAGCGATCCTTATAAGGGTTTGTATAGTATGCAAAACCTAACCTTGCCATAATGATGTTGAATTTCAATTCGCCACCAACTCTGAAATTAAATGTACCCTTATACTGGTTTTTCAGGGTCTTGGTAAGCGCTTTGTAATAAGCTTTCTTTGATGCATTTTCATCTTTGTCTTCGTCTACACTGAATCGTGTGCCACGATGGTTCGTATATTCTATATCTGCGGAAATAAAGGCCCGTTGTTTCTTTACATCAGATACTTCACGAAACACATATGATGCGCTGACGATGGCCTTCCATGGGGTCATCTGGATGTAGCTGTTCTTTCCGGCCTTATCTTCTGTGAACGTGGTGGATTTTACAAATTCATCCCTTAGTGTATCTGTTCCTTCTTTTGCGTTGAAAACAGAAGTCGTCCTCGTGTCAGTCTGGTAAATAAAGGAAGGAGTATGCAGTGCCAGGCCAAGCCGGATATATTCCTGTGGCCTGTATATCACACCAAATTTCAGATTGACACCGATACCCAGAGTTTTAAAATCATCCGTAAAGGTTGCCGATTTGAAAAGGTTGGTTGTATTAGAAGAAGTGTCAGATTCAGTTAGAACGCTGTTGCTTTTATAGGCAACAATGGGCACTCCCAAAGTTGCACCCATAAACCATTTGTCTCTATGGTTCTCTGCATATGCAAAGGCGAGCTCATACATACCACCTTTCGTTGTTTTGGTCATTTCCTGCTTTAATGCCTGTGCTGCATCCAAAATTACCTCAGGCGCACCTCTTACCACATATTTTGTACCATCCCAAACGGTATCGATGAGGTAAGTGAACACTGCTGGTGCTGCTGTATATGGAATAGCAGAATTGGTATTCAGGATATCCGCAATAGAAATTCCGCTTCTGGCAAATTCTTCTGCAAATTGTTCACTAAATGAGCTATGGTTATTTAAACCGGAATAATGTATAACGTTGTTAAAATTGGCAGTCTGGTTCAACGCGATAGCGAAAGATGTATTAGTAGTGGGATCGTGCTTTTCTGAAAAGCCCTTTACATATCCTGTGGTGCCAATGTTAACGCTGTTCTTCTTATCAGTTGCAACAGCGCCATCCCTGAAAGCAGATTTATTGTTGTTCAATAAGAATGCAGGAGTAAAAACGGCTTCGCCTGTACGATAGAAACCAAGGCCCGCCGGATTAACGAAGGCAGCGGTAATATCTCCGCCCAGGGATCCCATCACACCGCCAATTGCCATATAGCGTGCTGTGCCAGTATGTGATAGCCAGCTATAGCGTAATGCATCTTCCGGCACCTGCGCTATAAGTTTGCAGCCGATCAAAATAAAGGAAATAAGTAAGGATTTTTTCATACAATACAATTTAAGCTCGCCGTATGCTTACGGCAAAATAGTTTTAATAATGTTTAAGTCTCTATAATCTTTAGTTGCGGACCGGCCTGGAAACACTTCTGCCTGCACCTGAACTACTGCTGCCAGATGACGAACTGGTGGATGGTGAATACGTCCTGCTATTTGAGCTTGAAGGTGTAAAGATCTCACGTACAACGGGAGTATTATTGCTGTTATTGTAAATTCTTTCTTTTCGTACGTATTCTGTTCTGCCAGATTTCGGATTTACTACTTTTACGGTTGTTACAGAATTATAGCCGCCCAGATTGGTCATGCGCGCTGCAGTATTTTTTGGATTTGAGTATGTGGTACCGTTATAAACAGGGTAAGGGTAATAATACGGGTTATAATAGTAGCCATAATTGTATCCATATTTGTAAGGATGATAATTACAGCTGCAGTTACAGTCATAATCATTATTCAGATCCCGCCAGCGACGGTCACG
>JANPIA010000401.1:0-4412 GCA_031424735.1 Segetibacter sp. | reverse complement strand
GTTTGTTTCGATTGAAAAGTACACAACCCCTACCAATACCCAGAAAATAAAAAACCTTGGGTTCGCCGTTTTAACAGGTGAAAACCCTACCAGGTAAACAAGTACACCAACATACACTATCCATAAAAGCAGACGTATAATTTGCACCTGTTGCTTTGCAGGGTTAGGTGTCTGAATTGCACCTTCGTTATCTTCAAATAAAGCACTCATGTTTTTGCAGTTTAGACGGCTCTTTTATTTTTCATTCCACCAACTTAATCACATAACTAAAGCTATACTGTTTATCCAGTAACCTGTATTGCTCATGTGGAAATGCGCCCCAGCTATTATCGCCTCCAACGCCTCTTTGTCTCAGGTCGATATGGAGGTACACATTGTTATCCGGCTTCAAATCTGTGGGGTGTTGTTGCTTTTTAGATAAGCCCGGATCAAGGTCTTCTACGGAATGATTGGTTGCGCTGAAACCTATTGGCTGCAATCCTTCTATGCGGATACCGGAACCATTATCGTTGGTTAAAGTAAGCCACCGGACATCGGTTTTATAACCGCTCTCCTGCGGACGAATATAACCTTCGAAATACTGGTTGCCAACATCATCTTTATACACATCAACAAAAGCAGCCTGGTTGCGGTCACTATAATTTTCCCACGGACCGCGACCATAATAGGCAAGGTTTTTATAGGGTGGCGGCAGACGCATATGCATGCCAAAGCGTGGCATTTCCGGAAGGTTTCTTCCTGCCATATCAATGGAAGAAGTGATGCGGATGGAACCGTCATTTTGTATGAGATAATCTATAGTATATGGAACGTTAATAGCAGCAAGCTCGTATTGAACCTGGATGGATAAACCATCGCCTGACTGGTTCCCAACCACAACACTTTTTACGGTTCGATTTGTATGCGCCGTGCGCCATACGCCCAGGTTAGAGGGCATGTTGTTACCAAAATCATTATCGGTTGGCGCACGCCAAAAATAGGGTTCAGGTAAGTTGATTCCTCCCCTGTTGTTATTGATGGAGTAACGTGTAAAGCGTGCCTGCCTAATGTCAAATTCGCCGCTTACTTTGCCTGATGAAAACGTTACTTTATTTGCTTCTTTGGTAACGTCCAGTTTTGCATCAACTGAATTGCCCCGGGCAAAATAATCGCCTGCAGTCTTAAATTGTTCACGGGCAATTTCATGCGCTGCTGGCAACATTTCGGTGGCGGATTTGGTATAGGCAAACACATTCAGGAAAAACTCGCTTCCTTCTGCAGCCTTAAAAGAAGGTATGTTTAATGCAACCTCTTTTGCTTGATGCGGCGCAAGCCTTACCGCAAACATTTCCGACTTTACCACCTCACCATTGCGTTTCAGTTCCCATTTAAAATCATATTTGTCGAGGTCAGTAAAATCGAACATATTTTGAATAGTGATGACACCTTTAGACACGTCTTTATTTGTAAACAGAATATTCTGGTAACCTTTCTTCACTTCATATAAACCGGGGTCAGGTGTGCGGTCGCTTGCCAACAACCCATCGGCTACTCCATTCTCATCGTTCTGCAAATGATAGCTACCCAGGTCGCCACCGTATGCCCAGTAGGTTTTGCCATTTGCATCTTTTGTTTTCAATCCCTGGTCAACCCAATCCCAAATAAAACCACCCTGCATTTTTTTGCTGCTGTTAATGATGTTCCAATAAGCATCAAAGTTGCCGTTGCTGTTTCCCATTGCATGGGAATACTCACACATAATATAAGGTCTTGTTTTGTTGTTTGCGTTCGCATAATTCTTCATTGAATTCATCCCGGGGTACATGGGCGCTACAATGTCTGTATTCCAGTCTTCACCCGCCTGCTCAAACTGCACAGGGCGTGTGTTGTCGCGCTGCTTCATCCAAACATATCCATCGTGAAAAACCTTACCATTGCCGCACTCATTACCCAATGACCATATGATAACGGAGGGATGATTTTTATCGTTCTCCACAAGCCGTTGCATCCGGTCCATGTGTGCAGGCGCCCACTCCGGCAAGTATGCCGGGTGCTTGGAAGTATCGAACCAGTTTTGAAAAGTTGCGCCCATGCCATGCGTTTCAATGTTTGCTTCATCTACCAAATACAAACCATATTGATCACAGAGTTTATACCATAGCGGATCGTTTGGATAATGCGAAGTACGAACTGCGTTAACGTTGAATTGCTTCATCAGCTTAATATCTTTCATCATCATTTCCCGTGTAGGCACATGCCCTTCCACATCATCGTGCTCGTGCCGGTTAACACCCTTTACATACACAGGTACACCATTGATATGCATTCGCGCACTTTTGATCTCCACCTTTCTAAAGCCCACCTTAGCGCCGGTAACAACAGAAGCTACTGCTGTTTTGCCATTATAAAGACTGATATAGCAATCGTATAAATTTGGCGCTTCTGCACTCCACTGCAAAGGCTTTGGCACACTACCGTTAAACCGCAGCGTTTGCAAACTGTCTGCACCAACAACAAACTTTTGGTTTTGAGTGAACACTGTTTTACCATCCTTATCCTTTAACTCAACGGTTACAGAACCGTCTTTGATGTTGTTGTTTTTAAACTGCCGCAAATCAACCGCTGCGCTAAACAATCCATTGGTATATTGTTCATCCAGGTCGGCTTTTAAAAAGAAATCCCATACAGACAACTTTGGAAGCGCATACAAAAAAACATCCCGTTCAATGCCAGTTAAGCGCCAGAAGTCCTGGTCTTCCAGGTAGCTGCCATCGTGCCAGCGAAATACCTGCAAGGCTAAAAGGTTACTACCCTTCTTCAGGTATTTGGTGATGTTGAATTCCGCCGGCGACTTAGATACTTTGCTCATGCCTACCTTTTGCCCGTTCACATAAATAAACGCGGCACCGGTAATAGAACCAAAATGCAACAGCACTTCTTTGCCGTTCCATTGGTCGGGTACCGTAAATTGTTTCCGATAAGTGCCTACAGGATTATTCTCCCCAATAAAGGGTGGATTTTTAGGATGCGGGTAAGTGATGTTTGTATAGATAGGAATACCAAAACCCTTTAGCTCCCAGTTAGAAGGTACCGGTATATCGCTCCACTTCGCATCGTTCAAATCTGTTCTATAAAAATCTTTTAGGCGATCGGCGTGCTTGTCGGTGTAGGTAAATTTCCAGGTGCCGTTCAGCAATTTATAAAAGGGCGACTTGCTATAATCATCCACCTTAACATGGGCGGCGTTGTTATACAACATGAACGAAGCATGCGGCTTCTCTTTATTCAATTCAAAAAACTGCGGGTTCTCCCAATCGTTGTTTTTGGGTTGTGCAACAGCTATGTTTGCAACCAGGAAAAAGGCTACTATAACTTTTCTCATCTTTCTATTTTTATACTACAGTTTCTTTTTAATAATTTTTTTGTAGCCAACAGTTGTGCTACTATAATACTTCCGTTGCGTCGCACACTTCAACCTAATTTCATTATTCAACAATATGCATCACGAAAACAGCCATCAACCATTCACTTAAAGGTTGAGAGATCCCATTCATCTTTCCATTCAACGTATGGCTGGTTACCTTTAAATTGTATGGACAGCCACAAATAGCGGCTATCCTTCAAATCTTTCGGATTCCATTTATCAGCCATAAATAGGAAAGCATTTTTTTTACCCGGCACTTGTAATACATAGGTTGACTGACCACCAAAAGTGCTGTCAGCATTGTGCCCAACCATAGGATTACCTGCAAAGGTCCACGGACCAAACAAATTATCTGCAACATGCAGCGTTGCCATATTTGGAGCCCAGCCGGTGGCAGCGCTTGTTATTAAGTAATACCGGTTGTTATACTTAAACAAAGCAGGTGCTTCGCGATGTTTACTAAAGAGCATTGAGTCGTTAGTGGTCGGTGTAAGAAAATCGTTACTAAGTTTAGCAATTCGTAAATCGTAGTTTTCTCTCGAAGAATAAATATGATACGCCGCACTATCCTCATCAACAAACAAGTTCATGTCTCTCGACATATTACCGTTCGGACGAAAACTGTGTACATAGTTATAAGGACCTGTTGGTTTGTCGCTTACGGCAACAGCAGCCCTTGCCGCCCTATACCCCTGCCGCCTTAGCTCCAGGTGAAACCACATCACATACTTCCTGGTTGTCGTATTATAAATCACCTTTGGGCGTTCCATCAAACATCCGCTTGCAATGTCACTGGTAGTATCCGTCATGTTGGGTGCCAATGCAAGCCCTTCATACTTCCAGTTATATAAGTCGTCCGATGCATACACGTTTACTCCTTCCTGCCTTGATCTTCCTCGCTTTTCGCCGAATAAGTAATACTTGTTACCAGCATATAAAATACCTCCGCCATGCGCATTGATCACTTCTCCTTTATCATCATACCAAAGTGCCCCGGGCTTAAAAGATG
>JANPIA010000400.1:0-4054 GCA_031424735.1 Segetibacter sp. | reverse complement strand
AACAGGAACTGCATACTGAGGCATAATCAACGGGATGAGTAAGCCAGTCTTTACGAAGTCCAAAATGATTGTAGTTGGTTATGTAGACGCAGCAGGCATAGGTGGAAGTCCGCCCGGATGACTGGTCGGACGGGGCTATTCATCTTACCAGGGGAGGTCTCCTTGTTTGTCTAAACCAAAGGAGAAGTCAGCAGAGGTCATAGTAGTTGTTAGTAACGAGCCATGCCTTTTAGGAACAACATGGAAGCTTCACAAGACAGCGAAGGACCAAACGTTAAGTCGCTCCAAATTTCGTAAGGAGGCGTGCCAGCCTTACATTAAGAGAAGCAGGGTGCAACTGGTGTAAAGAGCGGTTGTATTTATACTTAACGAACCGCCGTATACGAGACCCGCTTGGTTTATACTGAGCAAAGTCGAAGGATATGGTGGTGTGAGAGGCGCACCTCATCGCTTACAAGCGGTGAGGCCGTCTACTCGATTTGTACGCCGTTTTAATTCGTCAAGCCGAGTTCTAATGCAAGTCTTTTTATTGCTCCCGCTGTACCGTCATGAATTGTCCTGTCAGCGGTTGGGAACACAATATATGAATTGCCCTTTGTTGTGTTATGTCGTACAGCCAAAACTAGATTTGCTAACTTGTCATATAGTTTCATCTCCACTTCTGTGTCCCAATTTCTTGCAATTGGCCTAAAATTCATTCTGTATGTTACATTAATAAATTTCAAACGAGAAACTACAAAACCGTCCAAATTGTTCTCTTTACAAATTTGAACTATTGAGTTCAAATCAGGTTCGTTAATTGAGAACTCACCATCAATAGGAACAATGTCTCTTAAATTGTAAATTCTGAATGTTTCAATAAATGTATTAGTAAAGATGCTGTCTGTCTGTGGAAATACTTTGGAAACAATTCTATTTCCGTCAAGTTTGGCAAATGCAAGTTTTTTGAATTCATTTTTCGCCTTGCTTTTATATAAAGTCTTCGTTCCGAGCGCTGCACAACTTGTCAATAAAATTGTAATAATTAAAAACAGAAGTGTATGTCTTCTCATTGAATGGTATAGTCTTTAGAAATTGTGAAAAATGGCGTACAACGTTACGGCGTTGTGGCGGTATTTGAAAAACCTCCTCACCGACAGCCGAAGCTAAATTAATGATATAATGCTGATGATAAACACTAAAGCCAAATAGATAAACTCAAGCTGGAACCAAAGCACAAAAGAGAACTAAAAGTTGATGGCTCAAACTTTCCGCCGCCATAATGCAAAACCGCCTGTTGTATGCTGTACTGGCTCTCACGCTTAAAGCTTTAATGATAGTCCAATGCCACTTGAATATGTACTACCATTTTGTGAATTTAAATTATACCTCGCTCTTGCCTGAATGTTGATTGTTTTCCACACAGGATACTCGATTTCAAATAAAAGCGGTATTTGAAAATCGTCAAAAGAGCTAACGTTTCTGTACCAACGTTGGCTCGTGCTATCACTTTCATAAATATAATATTCGCTCGTTCTTATGGTATATGTCACACCACTTGCAACCGACATAATTAACGGTGATTTCGTGCGGATATGATATTTATATAATAATGAAAAGCTATTGTCAACAGAAGTTATCTCACTCAGATGAGAAGGCAAAGCCTTATAGGAGCTTTTCATCTTGTAGGACATATTCTCAAACTCTGTCGCAATGGAAACATTTTTATAGAATTTGTATTCAAGTTGCAACCAGGAATAAAGTCCAGCGGATTTAAAGCTTTTTGTCGAACCCGCAAATCCTAAACCACCTGTTATTCTACACTCTTTTTCAATACCAGAATTTGTCTGTGATTTCGACGTAAGAAATAGTAAAACCGAGAAAATAAAAATCAAAGAATGTTTTGTCATGGTAAATGAATTGAAACGGATTGCAACGTATAGCATAGAACGTTCACGGCCTTGGCGATGTGGCGGTATTTGAAAAACGTCCGGCCATAACCGCAGCCGAATAGAATTACTAATGATGAAGATGACAACTAAAACTTAATAGTAAAAGTCAAGCCGGGGCTGGTGATTATTAGCGAACAAAAAGTTGAGAATATATTCGTCGCCCCGCCATATTGCCAAACCGCCTGTTGGCTGCAGGCTTTACTTGTCAAGGAACGTTGGATAAATGTTATCGCCCATGTAATTTGTCAAAGGTGTTTGCAATTGTCCCTGTGTTCTCATAATGTATATTTGAGATGCCACGTTCGGATTTCTATTCGATGAAAAAAGTATGTAATTACCATCTTTAGTCCAAACTGGATTTTCATCTCTTAAAGGTGTGTCAGTTAATCTTTTGTTTCCTGTACCTGATGAATTAATTACAAAAATATCAGGACTTCCATTTTCATAAGAAACATAAGCTAAATTGTCGCTATTCGGAGACCAAACAGGATTGCCATTTCCATCTCTTGGAAATCCTGTGTCCAAATATTTTGAAGATACCGTAAAAGTTATTTGTTTTAAATTACTACCATCAGAATTCATTACAAATATTTGTGAACCATTCCATTCATTTGATGTAATTGAAATCATATTTCCGTTCGGTGAAATTTTAGGGTCTCCAAATGATTTGTTTTGAGGAGTTAAAAGTTGCTTATTGCTACCGTCTAAACTCATTTTGTAAATACCTGTCCAAGTATTGTTAGAAGAAGAAAAGATTAGTGAATTGTTGTCAGGAAAATATTGTGGGGAAAAATTGTCATTTTGATTGGTCAATTTTAATTCATTGCTACCATCAATTTTAATTGTGTAAATATCATTAGTACCACCAACATTGTTGTCATTTTTTACAAAAGTAATTCTATTGTCATCAGGCGACCAAACAGGACTGCCACAAAATTGTTTCGCTTTGGACAGAAACTTTTGGTTCTGTCCATCAATGTCAATTACGTATAGGTTATAATAGAAGTTGTTGTCGTAAGTGGTAAATGCAATTTTTGTCTTGCCATTTGAAAGTACTGGAGGGGAGCAACGTACTAAATTATTTGAAACGGTTCTTTGGTTAGTTCCATCAGCATTCATTATAAACATTTGCCAATCGGCACTATTTGAAATTCTCCTGGAAATAAAAAGTATTTCTCCTGTTACATTTATTGGTGTCATGTCAACGATAGCGTCCTTTGTGCAAGAAGATAAAAGAACAAATGCAGCAACAATATATTTTTTCAAAAAAGCGATTTTTAAAATGACAACTGTCAATTAGTAAACGTTGCACCAAGCTTGCAGCCAACGTTAAAGTGTTTATGAAGTTGTGGTAATTGAAAAACGTCCGGTTCAATTAACCACAAAGCAAAATAGCGATTTAAAGTTGAAGGCTTAACTTCCAGCCACAATTTTGTAAACCCAATGTGTGTGCCCTGAATGATAAATATAGTTCTTAGAAATAAGAAGCCAGAGAGTGAAAGTCTCTTATGCGCAGGATTAGTTACCCGAAGCATTAGCAAGCCGCAAGGTGGTTTGGAGCGATCCATGCACTGAAGTAAGCGGGACTACAAATACCTGTACCGAGGAACACGAACTGTGTATGAGGCAAAGCCAACGGGATGAGTAAGCACGACTTGTCCCGCGAAGCGGGATCATTAAAAAGTCCAAAATGATTGTAATTGGATATATAGATGCAGAGGTCATAGGTATAAGCCCGCCCGGATGAACGGTCGGACGGGGCTATTTATCTTACCAGGGGAGGTCTCCTTGTTTATCTAAGCTAAAGGAGAAGTCAGCAGAGGTCATAGTAGTTGTTAGTAACGAGCCCTGCCTTAAGGGAACAACATGGGAGTCACAAGACAGCCAAGGACCAAACATTGAGTCGCTTCAAATTTCGTAAGGAGGCGTGCCCGCCTGACCTTAAGAGAAGCAGGGTGCAATTGGTGTAAAGAGCGGTTGTATTTATACTTGATAAACCGCCGTATACGCGACCCGTACGTACGGTGGTGTGAGACCTGCCCGACTACATCATTCAGGCGGGGGCGCACCTCATCGCTTACAATCGGTAAGGTCGTCTACTCGATTAGCGGCTTGCTCCAACT
>JANPIA010000399.1:0-17876 GCA_031424735.1 Segetibacter sp. | reverse complement strand
AAATTGATTTGCGTTGGCCTTACTGCCCGTTAAGTTGGTTGTCCACATAGCCGCAATAAAGCCTATTGTGCCCCATACCCGTATGGGAGGAAACACCTTTACCACATCAAAGCCATCACGTTTTAAGATAGTGTAAGCGATGGAGTTTGATAAAGAGATGGTGGGCATATAGAATATCATGGCCACAAAAATTACATAGTACAAAGTATTTGCATCGTGCACCTGCGGAACATAAAATAATACCAGCCCGTATAGTATATGCAATATGCCATAAAGCTTTTCAGCATCCATCCACTTATCGGCAATAATACCGGTGAGTGCAGGCATAAAAAGTGAGGACAATGCAAGGGTTGAAAAGATGGCACCAAACTTCGCACCCGGGTTATCAATCTTAGCAAGATCACTCGAGAAAAAATAAGTTGCAATTGTTATCAGCCATGCTCCCCACACAAAAAATTGGAAGAAGCTCATGATCGTTAACCGAAACTTAATACTCATGCATGGTTGGGTTTAAAACGGAAGATAAAGAGTTTATGGTTACGATGAATATGCTTATACTCAGCCCCTGCCATTTGGTAAAGATGTCATTCACTAATAAATATTTTTTATAGCCTATCATTCCCTGGCGTTTAATGTGACGTATTTTGAAAAATAACAAATAGTATATTTGGCTATACCTGTTGTTATATGATTGTACGTACCCTGCTGTTTATCTCTTGTTTATTCAGTACCTGTTTTGCCCAGTACAACAAGCAAATAGAAAATCTTCGCGTGCAGTCAACCAGGGCCGCATCCGACTCAGAAAAGATTATGGTTTTAGGTAAACTCGCAGATTACTTCTACATATATAAATACGACCGGCAGGGAGACAGTGTTTTGAATGAGCAACTGCGACTGGCAGAAGAATTGAACAGCAAAAACTTATTATTGGCTACTTATTTTGGCGATGCAATAACGAACATCGGTACATGGACCAACACCGAAAGTTTTAACCGGACGATTCAATTTGTGCAAAAAGGAATAGACTACGCCAACAGCGCTAATGAGCCAGACTTTGTAGTTATAGGGTACAGCCGGCTGGCAAATATTTATCGAAAAAAAGGCGAAACCGAAAAAAGTTTTCAAACTATTATTCGCGCATTACCTGTTTTGCCAGAGGTAAAATCGGATTCTGTAAAAGCCATCGTTTATGCTGAGTTAGGTGAAACATACCAATCAAAAGGGGAAGCCGTGCCGGCATTTACCAACTTCAACACCGCCTACGATATTGCCGTACGAATTAAGAATGTCGCTTTACAAACTGTGTTGTATCACAACTTTTCCAACCTGTATAAATACCTCGGCGATTTTTCAGCAGCGAAGCAACAATTATTACAAAGTCTTTCTTTTAATAAAACCAATAAATACAGCCTGGGTGTGGTAAAAGATTACATAGACCTGGCAAGGCTGACAGACGATACTGCTTATGCGAAAAATGCATTAAGAATTGCCGATTCGTTACAGCTGCATAAATATGTATTGCTTGCAAAACTGGTGATGTTTACAACTTATATGACACAAAAGAACAACAGCGATTTTTGCAAGCAATATTTGCAGCAGGAAAGCGATGTTAAGAATTTTTTTAGTGTTAGCGATTCAAAATATCAATGGATGCTGGGCCAGGTATTTCTTTATTCAAACCAACCCGACTCTGCCATTTACCACTTCGACCTTGCCGAGGAAGATTTTTATAAAAATTTCGACCTGAAAACAAACTGGATTTTCTTTCAGGAGAAGGGTGATGCTTACGCCAGGAAGAATGATCTTTCAAATGCGATCGTTTACTATCAAAAGGCACTTGTTATAAGCCGCGAAATGAATGACGCCGGGTCGATAACTGGGCTGACAGAAAAAATAAGCGACCTGTATGAAAGAAAGGGTGACACGGATGATGCCCTGTTTTATGCAAGGGAATCAAAAAAGTTTAATCAACTGGTTCAAAAACAAAAAAACGAAAAAAACATAGCCTTACTTGGTGTGGAGCGGGAAAGAAAAAGGCACGAAGCAGTATTGGAAGAAGAGCAGGAAAAATTTAAACAAAAAAGAAACCTGCAGTTAATGGCAATCACTATTGTTATTACACTTGTATTTGCTTTAATGCTGGTGGTGGGTATGTTTTCCGTATCCAAGGTTACCATAAAAATGCTGGGATATTTTGCATTTATATCGTTGTTTGAATTTATTGTTTTGCTGATCGATACTTTCCTGCTAAGCTTTACACATGGCGAGCCACTGAAGCTGTGGGTAATCAAAATATTTTTGATAGCAACGCTGGTTCCCTGCCAGCATTTTCTTGAACACGGTTTAATAAAATTCCTTGAATCGCGAAAGCTGTTGGAAGTCAGAACCAAGTTTTCGCTTCATAATATGTCGCTCAAAAAATGGTGGTTTCGAACAAAAAAACCTGCTGACGAGCAAGTTTCGGATATTGAAGAAGGCACAGCCGTTTTATGATGTATTCAATTCCCGTTTACAATAGGGACTTAATGAAGAGCAGCTATTAATCAAATGAAGTAACAACAAAAGAACTTCTCTCAGGTTGTGGGTTTACAAGTTTCCAATTGGTAGAGAATATTTTTTTTACCATCTGCACTATCTGGTCAAAAGTTTCAGGCTTTACTATATAAAGGTTAGCCCCGAAAGTATAACATGTTTCTGCATGTGCCTGGTTACCCGAAGTAGAAAAAATAACGATGGGGAGATTATCGTACCGGTGATCAGCCCGCAACTCTTTTAGTGTTTCAATACCATCTTTGTATGGCATGTTCAAATCAAGAAAAAGCAGGTCGGGAAGCTGATCGTTTATTGATAGCATCTCTATCAAATTATTTCCATCTTTCGCTTTTGATATTTGCACCGATAAACCAAGATGTTCTATAGCCTCATTAAACAAATAGGCTTCATCAGAATCATCATCTGCAAACAATACATGTACGGGGGCTTGTATAGCGGGGGTCATTTTGGTTGGAGGGTACTGACTATTACACTTCAAAGAAATGATAAAAAGTTAAACAAGTTAAAAAAAATTAAAGGTGCAGTATCGTGGTTACCCTTAGCCCAACTTGCTTTTTCACATTTCCGTCTATAACCAACTAATACAAAGTGAACTAAAGTTATGATGCATATTTGGTTTTAATTTGCAACTCACTATCACCCATTTCGCGCTACATGATTTTACAAAGCACTATACAACAAATCACCAACAGAATTGATATTGTTGAAATAGTAGGCGAATATGTAAAGCTTAAAAAACGGGGCGCCAATTATTTAGGCAACTGTCCCTTTCATAACGAGAAAACGCCATCGTTTACCGTATCGCCCAGCAAGGAAATTTATAAATGCTTTGGTTGTGGCAAAAGCGGCAATGCAATTGGCTTTATAATGGAGCACGAGAAGTTCAGCTATGTTGAAGCTTTGAAGTGGCTTGCAGCCCGCTATAATATTGAAGTGGAGGAAACAGAAGTAAGTGCAGAAGTAAAGCAGTTACACCAGGTTGCAGACAGTTTGTTTATTATAAACAGTTTTGCGCAAAAACATTTCACACATAATTTGTTTGAGGTAGAAGAGGGGCAGGATATTGCATTGAGCTACCTGAAGCAACGCGGCTTTCGCGAAGAAATAATCAGGAAGTTTCAACTGGGGTATAACCTGGAACGAAGAGATGAGTTTACAAACACAGCGTTAAGCAATCAATTCAATATTGACTTTTTACAAAAATCGGGGCTTGTAACGGTGCGTAACGAAGCACCCATGGATAATTACCGGGGGCGAATTATTTTTCCTATCCATAACAACACGGGAAAAATTCTTGGATTTGGAGCAAGGGTGATTAAAACAACGGATAAAGCGCCTAAATACATTAATACTCCAGAAAATGAGATCTATGTAAAAAGTAAAATTTTATACGGAACGTATTTTGCCCGCCAGGCAATTGACAAGTTAGATGAATGTTTGCTGGTGGAAGGATATACCGATGTTGTAAGCCTGCACCAGGCGGGTATTGAAAACGTGGTAGCCAGCGGCGGAACCTCGCTTACCACCGACCAACTAAGGCTGGTAAGAAAATATACTAACAACCTTACCATAATATACGATGGGGATAGTGCGGGAGTGAAAGCTGCACTACGCGGTTTGGATATGGCATTGGAAGAAAGCCTGAATGTTCGCCTGGTTTTAATACCCGATAATGAAGACCCGGATAGTTATGTAAATAAAGTTGGTGTTAGCGCTTTTCGAAATTTTGTAGAGGCGAATAAGAAGGATTTTATATTATTTCAGTTAGAGGTGATGTTGAAAGATGCTGGAAGCGATACAATAAAAAAAGCATCGGTTGTAAACAGTATTGCTGAAACACTGAGCAAAATAAATCGCCCTGAAGATTTTACAAAGCTGCAGGATTATACGCGCCAATGTGCCGATATTTTAAAGATAGAAGAAGGTGGCCTAACCAACCTTGTTAACAAACTAAAGAGAGATAAAATTGTAAAGGATGAACAAAAACATCCTTTCCAGGATTTTTCAGCTTCGCAGCCAATTGCAGATCCAGGAAAGGATGAAGAAAGTTCGGACCTTTTTAACCAGGATGAACCACAGGAACGAAATGTATTAAGAGTTTTACTTGAATATGGGTTGATGCCGTGGGATGAAGATCATACCATGGCTGAACATATGTTTGATGAGCTTCAGGGCTTCCATTTTGAAAACCCCGATCTGGAGCTTTTATTCGATACCTATAAAGCGCAATATTATGACGGACTACAACCAACCGCCAAAAGTCTTCTTTACCATGAAAATGACCGGTTGAGGCAACTTGTCATTAACATCAATATATTTCCTTTTGAGTTAAGTCCTAACTGGGATACAATTATGGAAGGTCTAAATATTAATAACCGGGACGTAAGCCGGCAGGATGTAATAATGAGTACGAACTATTATAAACTACGGAAGATCAAAAAAATGATCGGTGAAAATCAACGTGACCTCGAGGCGGCACCTTCGGAAAAAGAGCAAATGGGGTTGATTAAAGTTCACAAGGAACTTAAAGAGGAAGAACAAAAAATAACTAAACAGCTCGGAACAGTCATACTCAAATAAAAATGCACCTGCAAAACAGGTGCATTAATCAATAACCAGGTTGTATTATTTTTCAGTCGGATTTTTCTTTCCTGCCAAAAGTTTTTCAATGATAGCTTCCAAACGGCGGTTTTTGGTATCTTCTCTCTTAGCTCCCTCAATCCACGAAACATATTCCTTTTGATTAACCAACGACAATCCCTGGAAAAGTTCCCGCGCTTTTTTATGGCGGGTAAACACCTTTTCCAATTCGGCCGGCGGTACAATCAGGCGTTTATCAAAATCAACACTTTTAATGTCAACAGGTTTTGCATCCTCACATTCTTTAATTCTTGCAGTCATCCCTTCAGTTTTCTTAAACCTGAAAGCACTCCAAACATGATCAAGGGCCACCTGTACAACACCTTCAAAACCATTTTTCGTTAAAACATCCCAACTGCAATCACGGTTAAGGTCGCTGGATATTTTGCTGGTTGTTTTTGGATATGCCACCCAAAGCTTACCATCAACATGCAATGCAGGCAAAACTTCCGATAAAATTCCGTTAAGCTGATTCACATTAATGGCGAATACCAGCGCGAAATCAATTCGTTTGGTTTTAAGCAGGGGTGTAACGTTTTTTGAATACGACAGTTTTACAAACTGTTTTTCAATGGAAGAAGGCAAACCTTGAATTAGTAAATTTTTTTCATCTTTCAACTGTAACTTATCAAACAGGCTTTCATGCGACATACCTCAATAGATTTAAGGGTTAATCGAAAATTAGGAAGGCGAAGGTAAAAAAATTAGCGGTCACAAAAAAATAAGTCTCCCGCTTATAACGGGAGACCATTAATAGATACCAACTTTAACCTATCGGTTCATGGGTTTATAATATTTTAACGCCTCTGGCATCTGTTGTTGCAGTTTGGCAATCCTGTTGCCTTCTGTAGGGTGAGTGCTTAAAAATTGTGGTGGACGTGATCCATTGGACATTGCTTCCATACGTTGCCACAGGGGAATTGCTTCTCTTGGATTATACCCCGCCAGTGCCGAATAAATTAAACCCAGTTTATCCGCTTCATATTCCTGGCTACGGCTGTGAGGTAAAGTAATGCCAACGGCGCTGCCAATACCATATGCCTGCATAAACATGTTTTGCGTTTCTGCTGGTTTGTTGGATAAAGCAACCGATAAAGCCACCCCACCCAGTTGCTGAAGTAATCCCTGGCTCATTCTCTCGCTGCCATGCTTTGCAACAGCGTGTGCAATTTCATGCCCTAATACTACTGCAAGAGCGGCTTCATTTTGTGTAACGGGTAGTAAGCCAGTGTAAACAACAATTTTACCCCCAGGCATGCACCATGCATTTACATCTTTACTATCTACTAGGTTATATTGCCAATCATAATTTTCCAGTTCCTTAGCTAAACCCTGCCCACGGTAATGTTGAGTGATAGCAGAGGCAATTCTGCTGCCTACCCTTCTTACCATTTCCGCATCTTTACTTTGTGTTGAACTGACCACCCTATTTTCAGTAAGAAACTGTTTGTATTGTGCTTGCGCCATTTGTTGTAGTTCACTCTCAGGCACCAGGGAGAGTTGCTTGCGACCTGTAATGGCATTTGTAGCACAAGCCACTACCAGCATCATCAGTGCAATGCTACCAAACGATAATATTTTTTTCATAGTGATTTTATTTGATGATGGATAAACAAGAATGATACCAAGGCACTTTTATTAAAATGATGAAAGCATAAAAAAACCTCCCGTTAAAGGAGGTCTTTTCTTCGGCTTCTACGCCGGTCGCGATGTTTCAAGATAGGTATCTTACTTTCCGTTCCTTTCAACAACCGGTTAATATTTTTTTGATGAGTAAGAATAACCATTAATGCTACGGTTACTGCAAAAACTCTGTAAAGCGTTTCTTTCTCGTTAAAAATAAATAATATAAAAACGGCAAACGCTACGCTGGCAAGTATAGAGCTAAGGGACACAAACCTGGTTATATACAATACAAAAAGAAAAACCCCCACACAACAAACCGCCACCAAAGGTTGAATGGCTACCACCATTCCAAATAAAGTCGCTACCCCTTTGCCGCCTTTAAAATCGGCCCACATGGGGAAGATGTGCCCCACGACCGCAGCCAATCCCAAACCGACCATAAAGTTTGTCCGGTCCCATTCATCGTGCATGTAGTATGGAATAAGAAGGTAGAGTGATGTTGCAAATACACCCTTCAACATATCAGCAATCATAACGAAGGTGCCCCACCGCGAACCAAGCACTCTGTAACAATTGGTTGCGCCTGCATTACCGCTGCCATAATCACGAATATCGACCCCAAAGAAATATTTGCTAACCCATACCGCCGTTGGAATAGAACCAATTAAATAAGCCAACGCTATGAGCAAAAATTCATTCATTGAGTACTGTGGTTGTAGTTAGGAAAACAAATTTAAGGGATATGTGTCCAACAAAAACCTAATAATCGTCAGGGCGAGACATTCTTTCGGTAAAGGATACTGATCCATTTGTTTTTTTCTAAGGTATTCACATGAAATAAGGAATACATGTTACAGGCATCTGCTACTTCTTTTTCATCGTCGTTTAACAAGCCACTCAATAGTAAATAACCATCCGCCTGTAAACCTTCCACTAAATTTTGCAGGTTCAGAAGTATGATGTTTTTATTGATGTTCGCCAGGATTACTTCAAATTTTCTGTTTGGCAAAAATGAATTTTGTTTTTCAAGGTGGATAAGGCGGCATTTATTTTCAGCAATATTTTCTCCTGCATTCTCAATACTCCAATCATCCTCATCAATTGCTAAAACAGACTTTGCCCCCAGTTTTTCGGCAAGTATCGCCAGTATTCCGGTACCCGTTCCAAAATCTGCCACCAACTTATTTTTAAAATCAATTGTTCGCATCTGTTCTATCATCAAATAGGTTGTTGCATGATGACCAGTGCCAAAGCTCATTTTTGGAGTAATGATAATTTCATGCTTTACGTTGGCTGCGGGTGCATGGAATAACGCCCTTACAGCGCAGAAATCATCTATTACTACCGGCTCAAAATTACTTTCCCATACCGCGTTCCAATTTTGTTCTTTTATTATTTGCCTTGAAAATTCCAGTTGATATGTTTTTAGCAGCTTCGATGTTCCCGTTTCATCGAAATTTATTTCTGCGACAGAACAAAGGAGTTCATTATCCTTTTCCTCAAAACCATCAAAACCCAACTCAGAAAGTTGGGCAATAATAATATCGCGGGTATCCGATGGTGGTACAACAATAGTGACCTGTACAAAGCTCATAACATAGGTATTTAAAACAAAAATGGACTGCTTTCACAGTCCATCAAAAAATTAAATGAATAATTAAGCCTGGGAATTATCTTCCTTCCTTTCTTGCTGTGGCGCTCTGTAGGGAGGTCTTCCCTCCTGTGAACGTTCCGATCTTTCACCATCCGGACGAGCATTATTGAATTCTGGCTTAGGCATTAAAACTTTACGGCTAAGTTTAAATTTACCCGTTTTCGGATCAAGACCGATCAGTTTTACTTTCACGATATCGCCTTCTTTTAATACGCCTTCCATAGTTTCCAGGCGCTTCCAGCTAATTTCACTTATGTGAAGAAGACCCTGTTTTCCGGGCATAAATTCAACAAAAGCACCAAATTCCTTTATTCCTTTTACGGTGGCTTCGTACACATCTCCCACTTCGGGTACCGCCACAATGCCTTTGATCCAGGCTACAGCTTTATCCAATCCTTCCTTAGCTGCAGAGAATATGCTTACCTCACCTACGTTACCAACTTCTTCCAGGTTAATAGTAGTGCCAGTTTCGCGCTGAATTTCCTGTATAACCTTACCACCTGGGCCAATAATAGCACCTATGTATTCTTTATCAACAAACAACTTGATCATTCGTGGTGCATGTGGTTTAACTTCTGCACGGGCAGCAGGCATACATTCATACATCGCATCCAGTATATGAAGACGGCCTTGCTTAGCCTGTGCCAAAGCTTCGCGCATTACATTCATGCTTAAACCATCCACTTTTATATCCATTTGTACACCGCAAATACCATCTCGGGTTCCGGTTACTTTAAAATCCATATCACCCAAATGATCTTCATCGCCCAATATATCTGTTAGAATGGCGTACTTGCCGTCTTCGCTATTGGTAATTAAACCCATTGCCACACCACTAACGTGTTTGGGGATGGGAACGCCTGCATCCATAAGGGCAAGCGAACCTGCGCAAACCGTTGCCATAGAAGACGAACCATTGCTCTCTAATATATCACTCACAATTCTTACGGTGTAAGCATAATCTTTACCAGGCATCATAGTGCGTAGACTGCGCATGGCAAGATTACCGTGACCAACTTCTCTCCTTCCTACACCACGCATCATTTTTACTTCGCCGGTTGAAAAGGGAGGGAAATTATAGTGAAGAATAAATTTGGAATAATCTGATTTTGCTGCACTTTCAATCAGCAACTCATCTAAAGGCGTACCGAAGGTAACGGTGGTGAGAGATTGAGTTTCTCCCCTGGTAAACAATGCAGACCCGTGTGGAGTTGGCAATGGATCAACTTCCATTTCCAATTTTCTTACATCAGCCAGTCCGCGGCCATCTAAACGAATACGGTCATTCAAAATCATACTCCGAACCACCTCCCACTGTAAGTCTTCAAAATATTTTTTGGCATGTCTCTTTTGCTGGTCGGTCACTTCATCGCCTAAACTTGCCACCACTTCTTCCTTCAATGCCTTATACTGCTCGCTCCTATCGTGTTTTGCACTTCCACTTTTAGAAATTGCGTACACTTTATCCTTAGCAAACTCGTACACCTTCTTTTTAATTTCTTCGTCCTGCTCCGGCTTTTTATAATCTCTTTTGCCGGTCACGCCTGCTTTGGTTCTTAATTCAGCCTGGGCTTTTATTTGCAGGCGAATTGCTTCGTGCGCAACTTCTAATGCGTTAACCAATTCTTCTTCCGAGCATTCTTTAGCCTCACCTTCAACCATCATCAGGTTTTTTTCGGTAGCAGCTATCATAAACTCAAAATCGGCTTCTGCCAACTGAGAACGCGTAGGATTTATAATTATCTCTCCATTCAATTTCGCAATTCTCACTTCACTCAACATCTCTTTAATGGGAATATCAGAAACTGCCAAAGCCGCCGAAGCTGCCAAACATGCCAACGAGTCGGGCATGATTTCACCATCGCTGGAAATCAGGCTGATCAATACCTGCACATCGCAAACATAATCCTCAGGAAACAAAGGACGTAATGCACGGTCAATCAACCGGCTGGTCAATATTTCGTAGTCATTTAACCTTGCCTCTCTTTTGAAAAACGAACCGGGGATACGCCCGGCAGAAGCAAACTTTTCCTGGTAGTCAACAGATAAGGGGAAAAAATCCTGTCCTTCGCGTGGTTCCTGGTTAGCAACAACTGTAGCCATTATAATACAATTGCCCTGCTGAACGGTAACTGCACCATCTGCCTGGCGTGCCAGTTTGCCGGTTCCAATAGTCACTTCGCGACCATCGCCAAGGTTGAATTTTACATTAATTGGTTGGGATAACATAGATAGAAAGTTTGAAATACAATTGCGGTACTAAAGGAGGGATAAGGCGTACCCGGCAATTGTGTTATTATTTAAAATGACAGCAACTACAAAAAACTATTCCCAACCGCCATATCATTAGTCAGTTGGGAATAGCAAATATCTTAAAACAGAAAGATTATTTTCTTAAGCCCAGCTTCTCAATTAACTGGCGATAACCGGTAAGGTTGTGCTTTTGCAAATACATTAGCAAACGTTTGCGCTGACCTACCATTTTCATCAAACCGCGGCCAGTGGAAAAATCTTTTTTGTTCTCTTTCAAATGTTTGGAAATGGAACTAATACGCTCAGTTAATAAAGCAACCTGGCCTTCAACAGAGCCTGTGTTTGAAGCTTGTCCGCCAAATTCTGCAAAAATGTTTGCTCTTTTTTCAGTTGTTAAATACGACATCTCAATTTTTTTAATGACACCGAATGTGTTTTATTTTTTTAATGGCTGCAAAAGTAGGGATAATAAAATAAATTTTGACAAGAAGAGAAGACTTTTTGGAACGAGCCGGCGGAATTCTTCTCGTCATCGTTGTGTCACTCACTTGTACTGCAAATCTAAACGCGGCTGCTACAATCAATCCTGAGGAAAACGGTTCATCGAAAAAAATCAGCGAAATTGTATTTCAGGGGATTTGAAATTATGCTCCTGTACTAAGCCGCTCATGGTGGGGTAATAAACCTCGCCGTTAATACTCATTGCTGCTAATCCTGACGGAATAACAATGCTGTTAGCCCTCGTACCACTTAAAGCATTGTAAAAAAGTAACCCGTTATCGCTTGCAGGTACAATTGATTACGAGCACATATATGATTTTCGCTGATCATCTCTATTTTTTAGAAATAATCATCTTTCAGACTTTCATCTCATCCTTTGCATAACCGTGGGTGTAAGTGCTTAGCAATGTAAATGTATTACCTAACCGATGTTTTGGGGTAGCAGAATGCCGCTTTGAGCACACGATCCTGAGATGATAAAAATAAAACAAAAGGTAGAAAGAAGTGATCTCTTAAAACTGAGGCTAAGAATCCATTTCGAGGACTGGTGATTTTTCATAGATTGATAAATAGGTCATAAGATTAACGAAGTTCGATGATAGCATGGGTTATCTAATCAAAATTTTAATTAATTAGGGTAGATAGTTTTAGTAATGCCAATTACAAATGCAGTTGGACTTCAATTATGACTCAAGCAACGTCACCTATATTTGTTTAAACAACGCTTTTTTTTGACACGCATCGTCCTCACCGTTACCAACGACCTCACCTACGACCAACGAATGCAACGCATTTGCACTTCCCTGGTAACTGCGGGCTACCGGGTAAGGCTTGTGGGGCGAAACCTCTCATCGTCAATTCCGCTAATACAAAAACCTTACAAACAAAAGCGCCTTGGGTGTTGGTTTACCAAAGGCAAAGGGATGTATATCGAGTTCAACCTGCGTCTTTTCTTTTACCTCTTGTTCACGTCGGCCGATGCCATTTGCGCAATTGATCTCGACACCATAATGCCGGTCTTCTTTGTGTCTTGCATTAAAGGTTCCAGAAGAGTTTATGATGCGCATGAACTTTTTACAGAACAAAAGGAAATAGTAACCCGTCCATCCATTCACAAACTTTGGTTGAGCATTGAAAAGTTTGCGGTCCCAAAATTTAAATACGGTTACACAGTAAATGGCTTTATTGCAAATGAACTTAAAACGCGGTATGGAGTAGCATACAAAGTGATAAAAAACTTACCGGTTCTTTCCAAAAATGAAGTTGCAAAATCCCAACCCCCATTTATAATTTACCAGGGTGCAGTAAATGAGGGTCGAAGTTTTGAAACTTTGATACCTGCAATGAAAAATGTAAATGCGAGGTTGATGATTTGTGGCAATGGCAATTTTTTCGACCAGGCAAAGGCGTTGATAAAGAAGTATAAGGTTGGGGATAAAGTGCAAATGAATGGTTACGTTCCCCCAGACGAATTGAAAAAGATAACACCGACAGCTACTGTAGCAATTACGTTGTTTGAGAATACAGGGCTTAACCAATATCAATCGCTGGCAAACCGATTTTTCGATTACGTTATGGCCGGTGTGCCACAGGTGTGTGTAGGCTACCCTGAATATGAAGCGATCAACGACCAATATGGAATAGCCTATTTAATTTACAACACAAATGAGGATACCATTTCTACTGCTTTGAACAATCTGTTGAGTGATCGTGTTCTGTATGAGAATTTGGTTAACAACTGCATGAAAGCCAGGGAAAAACTACATTGGGGTAACGAAGAAAGTACACTGATTGAGTTTTACAAAAAAGTAATTAGATGACAAATTTAGTTGAATACAGAAGTTCCAAAAGGTGAATAAATATTAAAATGTACAAGTGGGCGACGCAACAATTACGACCAAAGAAAGTCAGCCCGGACCATAAAATTTTTACTTGGATAAACACCTACATATTATTTGCCTCGATGTTCCCTACCCTGTTGATTATGGTGGTGTATTTGACTTGTTTTATAAGTTGCCTGCATTGCAAAACCTGCAGGTTAAAATTCATTTGCACTGTTTTGAATACGGACGTGTAAAACAAGTGGAGCTTAATAAGTATTGCGAGGAAGTACATTATTATAAGCGTAAAACAGGAGTTTCCGGTTTTACACTAAAACTTCCTTACATAGTTTCCAGCAGAATAAATGAAACGTTGTTAGAAAGGCTTTTGCGGGATGACCATCCCATATTGATGGAAGGTGTACACTCCACTTATTTGCTAAATGATGAAAGGTTTGCCAGCCGGAAACGTTTTGTTCGTTTGCATAATGTGGAGCACATTTATTATGCATTTCTTTTGAGAACGTCGACATCTTTTTTTAAAAAATTTTATTATGGGTGGGAGAGCAGAAAACTGTTCAAGTATGAAAAAAACATTGTGCGGAAAGCTATTTTTTGGAGTGTAACAGAAAAAGATGCTGAAGACTATCGAAACTTAGGTTGTAATAACATTGAACTGCTGCCGCTGTTTTTACCAAACTGGAAGGCAAAAATTTGGGAGGGGAAGGGAACCTATTGCCTGTACCATGGGCACCTTGCGGTGGCTGAAAACGAAAAGGCTGCTACCTGGCTCTTGCAAAATGTTTTCAATGAAATAAATATTCCTTTTGTAATTACCGGCAAAAATCCATCGAAGGAATTAGTGGCGCTCGCCGAAGAAAATAACCATACCTGCCTGGTAGCCAATCCATCGGAAAGTGATATGCAGGACATGATACAAAAAGCACATATCAATATTCTGCCTTCCTTTAATAATACTGGCATTAAACTTAAAATTTTAAATGCCTTATACAATGGCAGATTTTGCCTGGTGAACCAACCGGCGGTTGCAGGGTCCGGGTTGGAAAAATTAGTTTGCCTTGCATCAGATGCAAAAACATTTCAAACCATGATAACAACGCTCTTCAACAAATCGTTTGATGTTGAAATGGGAGTACAGCGAGAACAGATTTTAGGTAAAATGTTTAATAATGCTAACAATGCAAAGCAAATGGTGAAGTGGATATGGGGTGATGAAAAATGAGTATTTCTATAACCTAATTGGGAAAGAAAAGTGAAAAAATCACTCAAGCAATTTAGCAAGTTCTAACTCAAATCTTTTTTCGGGTATTTGTTGATTGAATATCTGGTAATACTTCTTGTCGTTGTTTAAAAAAATGGATGAAGGCAATCCACCACTCCAGTTTTTATCGATGATGGGTATAAAGACATCTGCATTTGTTTCGTCGAGGTAAACTACTTTGCCCTTGTAACCCTTCTTTTTTACAAATGCCGGAAGTTCCTTTGCATAAGCATCGGGAAAATCCAAACTCACCAATATAAGTTTTACTGGCTTACCCGATTTTTCAATTAAACTATCAAACCACGGTATTTCTCTTACACACGGTCCGCACCATGAAGCCCAAAAATTAATAATCATTGGGCCGGTGCCTGTGTCCATCAATGCCCTCACATCGGTAGCGCGGTATTTTGGTATAACGGGAGTAACGTTTTTTGCAAATACTGTTTTTGAAACTTTAGAAGTAGCCGTTTTTTCCTTTTGTGCGTGTGTTGCAATAACTGCAAAACAGCCAGCGGCAAACAATATCAATTTTTTCATAATCATTTTTGTGTTGATGGTATATCATCAGCCTTAAAGCCCCACTCATTTAAAAGTGTATTGATTGTGCCAGTTGGCAATGAAGGTTGTAAATAATGACCAGCAATCGATTTCTGCCTGTAAGCTTCGTATACACTCACAGCACACGCAACTGAAATATTCAGGCTTTGAATGATACCGTGCTGTGGTATCATAAAATTGCCATCAGCCATGGCTATAAACTCATCGCTTACGCCTTTGTGTTCGTTACCAAATACTAATGCAATACTTTCTGTAAGATCAATATCGTACAAACTTACTGCATCATCGCTAAGGTGCGTTGTTAATATGCGGTCATATTTAGTACGTAGATGAGCAAAGCATTCTTCAGCATCAACAAACTGGTGAACTGTTATCCACCGGTTGGCACTGCTGCTGCTTTTAAAGCCCCATTTTTTGTGGGGAGGTATTTTGTTGTTAAGAGTATAAACGTCCTGAATGCCTACTGAATCGCAGGTACGCATTACTGCCGAAACATTGTGCGGATCAAATACATTTTCCAAAACAACAGTAAGATTCCCCTGGCGTTTGCCCAATACACTTAACAGCTTATTTTTCCTTTCTGGGGTCATTAACTAAATTGAAGCTGGCAAAACTATTCAAACGATTCACTTCAGCAAATTCAAATCGGGCTGGGCATATTTATACACCTTAAAATATATGGTCGTTTTGGTTTGATTAACCCCCTCAAATTTAGATATCGCATTTACAAAATCGGTTAGATGATCATTGTTTCTACACATTACATCCACTTCCAAATCATAATCGCCAGAGGTCATCGCCAGGAAACTGACCTCGGGCAGCTTCCCAATTTTTTTTGCGACACTTTCTTTTAACGTCGCAGGTCTTACGAACACAGCAATGTGAGCATAGGCATGAAAACCCACTTTATCAGGGTCTACCCTTCCTATAATGTTAACTGTTCCATCTTCAATTAATTTATTGAATCGCGTTCTTACTGTACCGATAGAAACTTTCAATTTATCCGCAATAATGGTGAACGACATACGCCCATCCTGCTGAAGACACGACAGGATTGAAAAGTCAAGTTCGTCCATCCCGTTTTTATAACCATTGCTCATAGCTTTGATTTTCTTTCGTACTCAAAAATGCAGATAAAAAATAAATTTATTTTTTTTATCCCATAATAAAATGCACTATTTTCATTTTTTGTTGGATAATCTAACAAAATTGTATTCCGTAAAAAACTATTTAATGAAATATTCTCCTATTCAAAATTATATCAACGGCAAGTTTGTAGATGCGACCGTCTTAAGAACCCTGGACGTTATCTCACCCCTTGATGGCAATTTGTTAAGCACCGTGCCGATGTCTTCAAAAGAAGATTTAAATGATGCTGTAGAAGCAGCCCGTGCTGCCTTTCATAAGTGGAGTAAAACACCAATTAAAGAACGTGTGCAAGTTTTCTTCCGCTACAAAACATTGCTTGAAAAAAACCTTCAGGAACTCGCCGCTTTGTGTAGCGAGGAAAATGGAAAAACATTAGGTGAGTCAATTGCTGAAGTAGAAAAATGCATAGAGCTTACCGAGTTTGCTACCGCTCTCCCACAACTGATAACCGGTGAACTGTTAGAGGTTAGTCGCGGCGTTGAATGTCGTACCGAACATGTACCGCTGGGTGTAGTAGCCTCCATTGTTCCCTTCAATTTTCCTGCAATGGTACCCAACTGGACGTTGCCTAATGCCATAGCGTTGGGCAATTGCATGATCATGAAACCATCAGAAAAAGTGCCGCTTTGCTGCGGAAGAATTGCTGAATTGTTGAAGGAAGCAGGTTTACCCGATGGGGTGTTTAATATTGTGCATGGCGATGTAGAAATTGTTGAAGCCATCTGCGATCACCCCGGCATTGAAGCCGTTTCGTTTGTCGGTTCCACCAAAGTGGCGAAGATCGTTTACCAGCGAGCGACTAATCATTACAAAAGATGTTTGGCATTGGGCGGCGCAAAAAATCATTTGATGGTAATGCCCGATGCCATCCCCGGCATGACGGCACAAAACGTTGCCGCAAGTATGAGTGGCTGTGCAGGTCAGCGTTGTATGGCTGCAAGTGCCATGATTGGTGTGGGAAATGTAGATGCCATCATTGACCGGATTTGCGATGAAGCGAGAAAGATCATCCCTGGTGAAAACCTTGGCGCAGTCATCAACAAAGAGAGCAAGGATAGAATTGAAAAATATATCACTGAAGCCGAAAGCCAGGGCGCAAAAATATTGGTAGATGGTCGCGGTGAAAAAGTGCATGGCAAAGAAGATGGTACTTATGTCGGTCCTACGGTGATAGATTATGTAACGCCTGAAATGAGTGTTGCCACAGAAGAAATTTTCGGTCCGGTCATTAGCATCATGCGCACCAATACGGTGGATGAAGCGCTGGCAATTGAGAATGCAAACCCTTATGGAAATGCTGCATCTGTGTTCACGCAAAACGGTGGGGTTGCCCGTTATATCATTGATCATGCAAGCGCCGGAATGATTGGCGTAAACGTTGGTGTGCCTGTGCCACGTGAGCCTTTTAGCTTTGGAGGATGGAACGAAAGCAAATTTGGCGTAGGTGATATTACCGGCAAAAGTTCAATCGAGTTTTGGACGAAATTGAAGAAATCAACTATTAAATGGAACGCAGAAGCTGGGGTGAATTGGATGAGTTAGGAGATGCCCCGGAACCTGAAGGGAGTAGAGTGATTATGGGAGAAACACCGTAACGTTTTTCAACATTGTTGTGTCACTCACATGTACTATTGGTTCTATATGCAGCTAAAACAAATGACATATTCTAAGCACTAAAAATTATTTGAACATGAGCATTCTTGATACGCTAGTAAAAAGCAAAACGGAAACTGGCGAGATACTCGATAACAACCAGGATTATACATTGTTCTCCTGGAGCAAACAAAAAGGCACCGAGCCTATTGCAGTAAAGTATGGAGAAGGTGTTTACCTGTACGAT
>JANPIA010000398.1:0-7062 GCA_031424735.1 Segetibacter sp. | reverse complement strand
GGTCAATCGCTGGTAGTTTGGGCTATAAATGAAGGTCGGGAATGCGCAGATAATGTTGATAAATACCTGAAAATTTAGGTCAGTCAAATAATAAAATTTTTGTTATAAAAATGAAGCCTCACTAAAGTGAGGCTTTTATATTATATTAAATACATGTCTAAAAGATTGATTTTAAATAAATAATATTTTACCGAAAGCTCTTTGCGTAAATTTCACACAGAATGAAAAAAAAGTTAATGTATATATTAAATAAATAAATATATTATTTTAAGACACGCTACTTAAGTTTATACATGTATTTTTATCTCGAAAAATATCATATTACTTATTTATTTAATTTTTCACCAAAACCTTTCGTATGCGAAATTTAACCCTCAGAAATGTTGCTCCTTTTTTGACCCTAGTTGTTATTGCGTTTGCTGCAATTTTTATTCCCTCACTTCCCAATTTTGACGACGCCGGCAAATATAGCAGCGCAGATATTGCCTGGATAATTGTAGCTACGGCACTGGTATTTTTAATGACGCCGGGACTTGCTTTTTTTTATGGCGGAATGGTACATCGCAAAAATGTAATCTCAACCATGATTAAAAGCGTTGTAGCTGCGGGCGTTGTTAGTATTTTATGGGTTACAGTGGGTTACAGCCTATGTTTTGGCGAATCATATAATGGCTTAATAGGCAATCCTATGACGCATTTGTTTTTCAAAGGAGTTAATTCAGGTGCTCCATGGAGTTTAGCCCCTACAATTCCTTTGTCGCTTTTCGCATTGTTTCAATTGATGTTTGCGATTATTACCCCGGGTCTTGTTGTAGGTGCTGTTGCTGAGAGAATCCGTTTTACATCTTATATTCTATTTATTGTTTTGTTTAGTCTTTTAGTTTACGCGCCAATTGCCCATTGGACGTGGCATCCAGAGGGATTTTTGTTTAAATGGGGTGTATTAGACTTTGCTGGTGGAACCGTGGTTCACATATCTGCTGGTTGTGCTGCACTAGCCGGTGCTTTAGTTTTAAAGCGCCGCCAATCACATGTTGATAAACAAGAAATTCCGCCGGCTAATGTACCCTATGTATTAATTGGTACGGGTCTGCTTTGGTTCGGTTGGTTTGGCTTCAACGCTGGTTCGGCTCTTGGAGCAAATGCATTAAGCGTTTCTGCATTTGCAACTACGAATACCGCAGCTGCAGCAGCCGGTTTATCATGGATGTTTTTTGATGTTTTAAAAGGAAAAAAACCTTCTGTACTTGGTTTTTGCATAGGCGCAGTTGTAGGCTTGGTTGCAATAACACCTGCCGCTGGCTTTGTCGCAATTCCTCAAAGTATTTTTATTGGTGTTGTTGCCGCAGTAATTTCTAACATAGCGGTTTACTACAAATCAAAATCACGACTGGACGATACTTTAGACGTGTTCCCATGCCATGGAGTAGGTGGAATGGTCGGCGTATTGATGACTGGTATTTTTGCCACGAAGGCAATTAATAGTGCTGGTGCAGATGGTCTATTTTACGGCAACACTACATTTTTTCTAACGCAGCTGAAAGCATTAGCAATTGTAGTACCCTACAGCTTCATTGTGTCTTATGCAATTTTCAAATTCATCAATATGCTACAGCCAATAAGAGTTAGCTCTGCAGATGAAGAAATGGGATTGGATGAAAGCCAGCACGATGAAAAATATTTACAGGGAACCTTACTGGTAAAAACAAACGGCGTTGTAACAGAACAGGAAAAGGCACTGCATTAATAGTTACTTGTTTCTACAAACTGACTAACGTTTTGCCATTTCAATTTTTAACCAAAAAACAAAAAAATGCTTAGAAAAATTTTAAACGTAACAGTTCTGTTTACCTCCATTGCCTGCACAGTTGTTGCGCAGGATTCAACCAAGTCGTCAAACTTTAAATTATCTGGTTCAGGCGACGTTTATTATCGCTATAATTTTCATAATCCCAAAACAGCACCCTATAATAACCTAACAAGCTTTACCAATTCACACAATTCATTTGAATTAGGTATGGCTTCTTTGAAAGCTGAACACAGCATCGGTAAAGTTGGCATGGTTGCCGACCTTGGTTTTGGTAGAAGGGCCGAAGAATTTTCGTACAACGAAGCCGGTTCTAAAGTTGCCATCAAGCAATTATACCTGACTTATGCACCTTCATCAAAAGTGAAATTTACCATGGGAAGCTGGGGAACGCATATAGGTTATGAATTAGTTGATGCCTACCTGAACCGTAACTATAGCATGAGTTATATGTTCTCCTATGGTCCATTTTTTCACACTGGATTGAAAGCAGAATTTGGCATTGGCGAAAAAAGTGTACTAATGGTGGGACTTGCAAATCCCACAGATTTAAAGAGTGCTTCAACCTTTCCTAAAATGGCGATAGCACAGTTGGCTACCGGCTCCAAAAACGATAAATTTAAAGCATTCATTAACTACCAGGGCGGTAAGTTCAACGATTCGTCCAGGCTTTATCAGGGCGACGTTGTATTGACTTATGCAGCTACTCCAAAGTTTAGTATTGGTTATAATGGAACTGTACAATCCCGTCAATTTCGAACAAAAACTACCTGGAACTCCTCTAATAGTTGGTGGGGCTCTGCATTATACCTGAACCTTGATCCGGAGTCGTGGTTTGGTTTAACATTAAGGGGTGAGTATATAAGCGATAAGAAAAGTGTTCTAGGTTTCAATGGCAGTGTATTTGAAACAACATTGTCGGCAAACTTCAAAATTGATAACCTTACCATCATACCCGAATTCAGGTTAGACAACGCTAGTGCTGGTCCGGGGTTGTTCCAAAAAACATCAGGTTTACCAACTAAATCAACTGAAGGATTTTTATTAGCTGCTATTTATCACTTTTAATTAGTACCGAAGATTTTCATATGGCAAGCAATCGTTAAATCAGCCGTCCATTTCTATGGATGGCTTTTTTATAATGGTGCGTTAACCATATCGATCGGTTTGACAAAAAGAAAAGTATAATGGTAATTATGCCGAGTTCCGTCCTGCGTTGATGATGCCGAAAGAGGTACGAACAACCAACCTCTCATACGTTTCCTTCAATGGATTTGCAATGAGTTTTGATTCTATTTCGCGGATATGACTTATCGCATATTGTTGTATAGTAGTGAGCGGCAAAACAATTCGTTCCCGCATTTGAATAGATAATGATTCAACAGGATAATCGGCCATCAAAACACTATGCCCTGTTAATTTGAAAAGATATTTTTCGGTAAGTACATATTCATCATAGATCATCTTCCATATTTCGCCATACTGCGGATGATTGGCAAGAGAAGCTGTGAGCGGAAAAAAGCATTTTTTCATTGCCATCTCACAATTATCAATCAGGGTTTTAAAGAACAATGAAGCATCATACAATTTTTTCAGGTCAGGCAATTTGCCATTTTTTTCAGCAGCTGATAAAGCGGTACCAACTCCGTAATAGCCGGTAACGTTTTGTTTTAACTGGCTCCAGGCACCAACAAAAGGTATCGCCCGCAGGTCTTTCAATTCAAGCTTCCGGGATGAGCCACGTTTGGTAGGGCGGCTTCCAATGTTTGTTTCGCCATAAAAGTTTAGCGGGCTAACATAAGCGAGATAACTTAAAAATGAAGGATGATTTTTCAAGCCTTTGTACGATTCAAAACTCACCTGCGACAGCTCCTGCAGCATTGCATCTACTTCTGGTGTTAGCGTTCTTTCCCTCGTAGAAAATAATTCGTTGCTGATGCCTGCATTCAGCAATTGTTCAATATTAAATCGTGCCGATTCAACCGTACCAAAGTTTGAACTAATGGTTTGCCCCTGTATTGTTAACTGAATCTCTTTGTTGGATATATTCTTTCCCATGGATGCGTAGAACTGGTGCGTTTTACCGCCACCACGTGCAGGAGGCCCTCCTCTTCCATCAAAAAAAATCACATCAATATCATATTCCTTCGAAATTTTTGTAAGCTCTTCCTTTGCTTTGTATATGCTCCAGTTCGCCATCATGTAACCACCATCTTTTGTTCCGTCGGAAAAGCCAACCATAATGGTTTGCTTTTTTTTGCGACGTAACAAGTGCTGGCTATACTCATTGTTTGTGTAAAGGGTTCGCATAATGGCCGGAGCGTTTTTCAGATCTTCTATCGTTTCAAACAACGGTACAATATCTATTGTGAGCGTTTCCTTTTTCCAGCCATTTAGTAAAAGCAAACCATAAACTTCCATCACATTCAGTGCAGAATTACACTGACTGATGATATATCGGTTGCAACCAATTTCGCCATTATACTGCTGTATAGTTTTTACAGCAGCGGCAGATTGAAGCGTGTCCTTTATTATACCTTCTTCATATAACTCAGGGTTTACCGTTGCGTCTATGGCTGTTAGTACGTTTATCTTTTCAGCATCGTTCATATCCCTATAGTTGTCCGGCAACAACGCTTCTTTTTCTATTACGGCTTCCAGTACTGTGTTATGAACCGAGCTTTCCTGGCGAATATCCAGCGAAGCGAAATACAACCCAAATGCCTGCACTTTGCTCATCAGGTTATCAAGAATATGGAGAAATAATCCATTGTGTTCATAAATGATGATCTCCCTTATTCGTACCAGTGTATCATATATTTCGTGACTGCTGAGATCGGTTTTTTGATTAGGTATAAATATGTTGTTGTACAGCTTTATTTCCAGGTCGGCAATAATGGTATCCACTCCTTTAAACGTGAGTCGTCGTTTTATGCGACGCACATCCAGGTAATAGCATTTGATGATGGCAGATCGCAAAGCATCCGCAACCTTTAGCGTGATCGCTGTATTTACATTTGGATTACCGTCCCTGTCGCCACCGGGCCAAAACCCCATGGTAATAATCGGATTGTCTTTTGATAATGCATGAGGAAATTGATCGCGTAACGATGAAATAATTTTGCCGGAAGCAGAATAAAAAATATTCTCTAAATACCAGATGAGGCTTACAGCTTCATCGTAAGGAGTAGGCTTTTGTTTATTGTAGAAAGGTGTTTTGCCCAATTGCTGTAGATACACATTTACCTGGGCCATATTATCTTCATTCAACGCCCGTGAAAGATCGTTGATGATGCCTAGAACGGAGCCCGGATAGAATTGGGTTGGATGCGCCGTTAAAACAAGCCGGATAGAAAAATCTTTTAGCTTCTCGGTAAGCTTGTCAGCAGCATTTTCCTTTTGCACTTCGGATTCAAGATGCTTCATTGTTCCCCTGCCACTCATATCATGTGTTTCCCTGAAAGACGCATCTTCCAATGCATCAAATAAAACCACCTGCCTTTCTACGTACTGAACAAAACGAAACAAAAGGTCAGCTTTTTCGCGGTCATCTTTTACGGTAACGTACCTCGCAAAAAAATCATCAAGTATCTGTACCGGGCTTTGATTCTTTTTGTATCCCTCCTCGCAATGGTTCAATAACAACGATAGAAGTATACCCGTTTTTTCAATGCGGTGAAAGGGCAATGCAGTAAACAAACTGTTGTATAACTGAAACTTTAGCCCTACATGATTATTGAATTGCTGCAGGTACTTGGACTGTTGAAACATGAAAACTTTTTTATACGGTTTTTAAACGATGGCAGGCAGCAAACCAATTGCTTTGGTGAAAATACTCCAATCAGTTGATTTCGAAATTCTCATCACCATATTTGTTGTCGTAATTCATTTTGATATATCTTGTAGCCCTTAGTAATAGTGAACAAAGACAATAGTCATATCACCGGCATTTATTCATTGGTTGCAGTTGCTGCAACAACTATTACTATTATTACAACCCGCTAGGGTTGTACATTATCATATTATCCCACGGGCAATAGCCGCACACACTCTCAGAGTTGCAAATCATTTAAAATATTTCTTTAAACATAAATAATGCAAGTATTAAAATTCGGCGGAAGTTCAGTAGCCAACGCCGCTAATATCGAAAAAGTTGTAACCATTCTTCACCAACGATCTAACGCCGATAAAATTATTGCAGTAGTATCTGCACTGGGCGGCATCACCGATATTTTACTCGACTGCGGAACCCTGGCTTCGGAAGGAAACGAGCAGTACAAAGAAAAACTCGAATTGGTTGAAACACGACATCTTGAAACGGTAAAAGCGCTTATACCTGTAACGCAGCAAAGCCGCATACTGAGCCTTGTAAAAACACAGTGCAACGAACTGGAAGAAATATGCAATGGCATTTTTTTACTGAAGGAATTATCGGTACGCAGTAAAGACAGGATTGTTAGTTATGGCGAATTATTGTCCTCACAGATCATCGTTTCCAAACTACAGTCAATGGGTGTTGATGCCGGCTGGAAAGACTCCCGGGAATTAATTACAACGGATAGCAATCATACCTTTGCTGCTGTTGATTTTACTGCAACCAATAAGAAAATGGCTGAATGGTTTACAACCGCATCAACCAAAATAACTTTGTTACCTGGCTTTATAGCGAGCGATGAAAATGAAGTTACCACAACATTAGGCAGAGGTGGTTCAGATTACACAGCTGCCATTGTAGCTGCAGCATTAAATGCTTCGCTTGTTGAAATATGGACGGATGTTTCGGGCATGATGACTGCCGACCCGCGGTTGGTTTCCAATGCTAAGGTCATTCCACACATCTCTTACCAGGAAGCAATGGAGCTATCACATTTTGGGGCAAAGGTCATCTACCCTCCCACCATTCACCCCGTAATGAAAAAAAATATACCTGTATGGATAAAAAACACTTTTGCACCCAACGATGAAGGCACCTTAATTGAAAGTGTATCGCCAAAAAACGGGAGCAGCATACGGGGCATATCCAGTGTGAATCGCATATCATTGCTTAGCCTGGAAGGAAGCGGAATGGTAGGTATACCTGGCTTTTCAAAACGCCTGTTTGAATCGCTGGCAAATGAAAAGATCAATGTTATATTGATCACGCAGGGGTCGTCGGAACATTCTATTTGTGTTGGTATTGAAGAGGCGAATTCGACCGCCGCAAAAAATGCCATTGACAATACATTCTCACACGAGATTGAAACCGGCAAGGTGGA
>JANPIA010000397.1:0-3647 GCA_031424735.1 Segetibacter sp. | reverse complement strand
CATGCGAGGCATGTTTATATCAAGAATGATTAAGCATGGAGCCGGCTCATGATCCTGCAAATTTTTCAAATAGGAAAGCGCGTGAAAACCATCCATCGCTGTAATGATCTCTACGTTAGTAGAATGAATTTTAAAAGCTTCCGTTACAAATTGCAGATCGTCTTCATCATCGTCCGCGTAAAGCACTACGTGTTTGGTAGAAATCTCTTTGGTCATCTCTGGGGTTTAGGGCTCGTAAAAGTAATAATTTTATGATGGAAAATTTAGATTCGTTACCAGGTTATTAGTTCCATCATATCCATTTCCACAAGGTAAGGGTCTAGTTTTTCTACCGATGTGAAACAATTCAACCGGTCTATAACCTGCCGGTATTTTGTGTAAAAAATTTCTACATAAAAACTATCCAATTGATAAAGTATGATCGGCTGCCTGCCGTTTAAATGTTTACCAATATAAACGCCATGCTCATAAAGGTGCTCAATTTGCTCTTCACGGCATAGCGTTGAAAAATCCTTTATTGTCATGAGGTTGGAATTTGCTTTTTTTATCCACAAAGAATATGCTCGATATTATTAAAGTCTCGCATAAGCTTTGAAAAGCCAGTATTTTTTGCAAATAAAAACTATTTATGGTTCGATATAAAATTTTTATGTCAGTAAAATTCCGGGTTCTAAACAGGAATAGATTCTTACTAATAAATGCTTAGCCTGTTGCTTCATAAATAATTACTTTGCCTTTTTATTGATGATTGCATATGAAGAAAAACGAATTAATACTGGGAGCCAACTGGCTGAACTTTACCGAAATTAAAAATTTGATTGATAACCAGCAGTCCGTAATCCTTTCAAAAGAAGCGCTTACCCTAATTGATGTGTGCAGAAAATACCTCAATCGCAAGCTCCACAATAATGCAGAACTCTTTTATGGCATCAACACCGGTTTTGGTTATTTGCAAAATGTAAAGATTGATGAAGCGCAAATTGAGCAGCTTCAGTACAACCTGCTAAAAAGCCATGCATGCGGTTTGGGTGAGGATGTTCCGGAAGCGATTGTAAAACTAATGATCGTATTAAAGGTAAAATCGCTTAGCTATGGGCATAGCGGCGTGCAGGTTGAAACCGTTGAACGATTGTTACAGATGCACAACCAAAATGTGATACCCTTGGTTTACACTCAGGGTTCGTTGGGTGCCAGCGGCGACCTTGCACCATTAAGTCATTTAAGTTTGCCTTTAATTGGTTTGGGCGAGGTAAATTTTGAAGGTAGAAAAAGAGCTTCTTCCAATGTTTTGCAACAGCTCAACTGGAAGCCCATTCAACTGCAAAGCAAGGAAGGGCTGGCATTAATAAACGGAACGCAGTTTATGAGTGCATATGGTTTGTTTGGTTTAAAAAAAGCAGAACAACTCATCCGAATGGGTAACGCGATTGCTGCATTATCTTTTGATGCTTTCGATTGTAATTTGCAGCCATTCCATCCAAAAATACAAGCTATTCGTAGTCATCCCGGTCAGGTGGAAAGCGCTGCAGCAATGCTTACATTTTTAAATGGCAGCGAAATCGCATCGCAAACAAAGCAGGAAGTACAGGATCCGTATTCGTTCAGGTGTTTGCCGCAGGTGCATGGTGCTACAAAAGATACCTTTGATTATGTATTGAATATTTTTTTGCGGGAAGTGAATTCAGTAACCGATAACCCCAATATTTTTCCTGATGATGATCTTATATTAAGTGGTGGTAATTTTCATGGGCAACCGCTTGCGCTGGCGCTCGATTTTTTAGCGATCGCCATGAGCGAACTTGCCAACATATCGGAACGAAGAACTTACCAGTTAATTAGCGGTCAGCGTGGGTTGCCTATGTTTCTAGTAAAAAATCCGGGACTGCATTCAGGCTTTATGATACCGCAGTACACCGCTGCCGGAATTGTAAGCGAAAACAAACAATTGTGTACACCTGCTTCAGTTGATAGCATTTCAAGCAGCAACAACCAGGAGGATCATGTAAGCATGGGTGCCAATGCCGCTACCAAATGTTTACGTGTTATAAATAATGTAGAAAAGGTGCTGGCGATAGAACTTTTAACAGCCGCACAGGCTATTGAATTCAGGCGCCCTGCTAAAACTTCGCCTGTTTTAGAAAAGTTGCTTGCCGATTTCCGGAAAGTGGTTTCATTTAACAGTGAAGACCGCGTATTGCATACCGACATGATACGCTCTATTGAATTTATTTCAACCTATAATATTTAGTATTCAACAGAAGGGTGCAGCAAAATTTCTTCTATCTTAACTGCTTATAAAGCCTTTATGCCAACTGAACTAATTGCAGACAGCGGCGCCACCAAATGTGAGTGGTGCCTCGTACACAACGGAAAAAAAAAGACAATCTTCACGCAAGGTATCAGCCCTTATTTTTTAAACGGCGAACAAATAGTAGCCATGCTTAGTAAGGATTTGCTACCGAAAATTAAAAATGCGGAAATAGACAAGGTTAATTTTTATGGTACGGGCTTAAGTAATGAACACAATGTGGTGATCATAAAAAAGGCATTGAAAACACTTTTCAGAAAATCGAGGATAGAAGTAAATACCGATTTGCTGGCAGCTGCACGGGCGCTTTGTTTAAAAGAAAAAGGAATTGCCTGCATATTGGGTACTGGCAGCAATTCCTGTTATTTCAACGGTAAAAAAATTATAAAAAACAGCCCGGGTTTAGGCTATGTATTGGGCGATGAAGGCAGCGGCGCTTACCTTGGTAAAAAGGTAATTCAATACTACCTGTATAACACGTTTGACGACGATATGCGTTCAAGATTTGATTATAAGTTTCAGACAAACGGACTTGAAATATTGGAGAACGTGTATAAGATGCCACTGGCAAATCGTTACCTCGCATCGTTCGCTATATTTCTTGCGGAAAACCGCGGACACTATATGATTGAAAACATTATCGAAGATGGACTGAACGAATTTTTCTTCAATCATCTTACCAAGTACAACGAAAGCTGGACACAGCCTATACACTTTGTTGGCAGTATATCTTTTGGCTTTAAAGATGTTTTGCAAGACCTTTGCAACAGCTATGGATTTGATTTGGGGCGAATATTAAAAGCGCCGATGCAAGGATTAGTTAAGTATCATACCGCCCTATAAAATAAGCATCATCCTGCGCCAATTATCAGGTTCATCAGCATTACGAATTTCGTAACAATAGCAAATGAAGTAAGGTCATGTCAACTTTTCAACTGGTTACTGAACAACCATCCCACTACAGGCACCTCGATAAAATGTCTGTAAAAGAAATTCTCACCCATATTAATAAAGAAGATAAAACGGTACCTGATGCAGTTGAGAAACAACTACCACAAATTGAAAAATTGGTATCGGCAATTAGCGACAGGATGCTGGCCGAAGGAAGATTATTTTATTTAGGAGCAGGCACCAGCGGACGCCTGGCAATAGTTGATGCCAGTGAATGCCCACCAACTTATGGTGTGCCCTACGGGTTGGTTATGGCTTTATCGCCCCCGGCTATTAACCCTATAACCAACCCGTAGGGCACACCATAAGTTGGTGGGCATTCACTGGCATCAACTATTGCCAGGCGTCCGCTGGTGCCTGCTCCTAAATAAAATAATCTTCCTCCGGC
>JANPIA010000396.1:0-5253 GCA_031424735.1 Segetibacter sp. | reverse complement strand
GCAAGTCCTATCGACTATTTAAAAATACCCATACAAACACTTAAGGTTGGTTCGCTGGGTACGCATAACTGTTTGGGCCTTGCAAAAGATAAAGGTGCACGAATACTGGTAGCTTCTACAAGCGAAGTATATGGCGATCCGCTGGTGCATCCGCAAAACGAAGAATATTGGGGCAATGTTAACCCCGTGGGACCACGCGGCGTTTACGATGAGGCCAAACGTTTCCAGGAAGCCATCACTATGGCGTACCATACTTTTCACCAGGTTGAAACGAGGATCATAAGGATATTCAATACCTATGGTCCGCGTATGCGGTTGAACGATGGAAGAGCATTGCCTGCATTTATCGGGCAGGCGTTGCGCGGTGAAGACCTTACCGTATTTGGAGATGGTTCTCAAACAAGGTCGTTCTGTTATGTAGATGATTTGGTGGATGGCATTTACCGTTTGCTCATGAGTGACTATGCATATCCGGTTAACATTGGTAACCCCGATGAAATTTCGTTAAAAGATTTTGCTGAAGAAGTGCAAAAGCTTACCGGCACCGATACCAAAATAGTTTATAAACCACTGCCGGTAGACGATCCGAAACAGCGCCAGCCCGACATTACAAAAGCAACTTCCTTATTAGGCTGGGAACCCAAAGTATCGCGTTCAGAAGGTTTAAAAATCACGTTTGAATATTTTAAATCATTGCCCAAAGAGGAGTTGTATAAGTTGCCGAAAGAGTTTAAAAGTTTACCATAATGTATCAGTCCATACTGGATAAAAAAGCAAAAATTGGAATTATAGGGCTGGGTTATGTTGGCTTACCGATAGCGCTGGAGTTTGCCCGGCAGGCATCCGTTATTGGTTTTGATATAAATGATAAGCGCATTGAATTGATGAAGCAGGGCATCGACCCAAGCAATGAGCTCAGAAAAGAAGACTTTGATGGTTGTGATATAACGTTTACTTCATCGCCCGATGTTTTAAAAGAAGCGTCCTTCTTTATTGTTGCTGTACCCACACCGGTAGATGGTCACAATGTTCCGGATCTAAACCCGGTTAAAAGGGCTTCCGAAACCATTGGTAAAGTTTTGAAAAAAGGTGATTATGTTGTTTTTGAATCGACCGTTTATCCTGGTTGTACGGAAGAAGATTGTTTGCCAATCATGGAAAAGCTCAGCGGCTTAAAAATGTGCGACGATTTTAAGTTAGGTTACTCGCCGGAAAGAATTAACCCAGGAGATAAAGAGCATACGCTGCACAATGTTGTAAAAGTTGTTTCGGGCTGTGATTCTGAATCGTTGGATGTGATTGCAAAAGTGTACGAGCTTGTTGTAAAGGCAGGCGTTCACCGTGCATCCTCTATCAAAGTGGCTGAAGCAGCCAAGATCATCGAAAACACGCAACGCGATCTCAACATCGCTTTAATGAATGAACTCTCCATTATTTTCGACAGGATGGGAATTAACACGTATGACGTGCTGGAGGCTGCCGGAACAAAATGGAATTTTTTAAAGTTTTATCCCGGCTTGGTGGGCGGACATTGCATTGGCGTTGATCCCTATTACCTTACCTATAAAGCCGCCGAACTTGGTTTTAACTCCCGTGTTATTTTATCGGGCAGGTATATCAACGATAACATGGGCAACTATGTATCGAAGAAAGTATTGCAGCACGTTATTCAACATGCAACCAATGTAAAAGAGGCAAAGATTTTAGTAATGGGCGCTACTTTTAAAGAAAACGTAAGTGACATTAGAAATTCAAAGATCGCCGATGTAATAAAAACCCTGCAATCGTATTACCTCCAAATTTTTGTGGCTGATCCGTATGCATCTTCCGAGGAAACGGAACATGAATACGGCTTTAAACTGATTGATGATTACGATAATGATTATGATGTGGTAGTGGTTTCTGTTCCGCACGCACCTTACCTGGAATATGACGACGTGTTCCTCAGCTCTATCACCAAGCCACATGCACTGATAGTTGATTTGAAGGGCATTTACCGGAAAAAAATTGTTAGCAGAAAATACTGGAGTTTATGATGAAGAAGCCTGTTATTATGGTTACGGGGAGGTTAGGACAATTAGGGAGTGAGATTGAAAAGTTGTCTTCCGCCTATGAGCGTTTTACCTTTTTATTTACGGATGTTGCAGAGTTGAATATTTGCGACGGGCAGGCATTGAGGGTTTACTTCGAAGAAAATAAACCTGACTATTGCATTAACGCTGCAGCCTATACCGCAGTGGATAAAGCGGAAACTGACAAGGACCTTGCAATGACCATTAATGCTACGGCAGTTGGTTACCTCGCTTCCCATTGCAAACAAAATAATACCCGCTTCATTCACATTTCCACCGATTATGTTTTTGATGGGGATGCAACGGTTCCCTATAAAGAAAACGATCAGACTTCACCCGTAAACTATTATGGAGTAACCAAACTAACAGGAGAAGAGCTTGCTCAGCAAAACGATCCGGGCTGTATTATCATTCGCACATCGTGGGTATATAGTTCGTTTGGAAACAATTTTGTAAAAACCATGTTGCGGTTAATGAAAGGACGTGATTTCCTTAATGTGGTGGGCGACCAGTTTGGTTCACCCACATACGCTGCTGATCTCGCCCAGGCCATACTGCACATAATTGATGTGAACAACGCAGCGCCTGCTGGCATTTATCATTTTTCAAATGAGGGCATTATTAGTTGGTTCGACTTTGCGAAGGCTATCAGCGAAATTTCCGGCAGTACTTGCATTATTAATTCAATACCAACTTCAGGCTATCCCACACCAGCAAAGCGTCCGGCCTATTCAGGGTTTAATAAAAATAAGATCGCTTCCACTTTTCAAATAGATATACCTGAGTGGAGAGATAGTCTTCAAAAATGCATGCACCTGATATCTGAACCGGTCGCATGAGTTCAAAGATTCATAGCTGGTTGCGCGGTGCTAACCATTACCGCATCCTAAGTATGAAGGTTAACAAACTCTAAGCTTGTTGTATGAAATTCCAGGGTCAAATTGAATATACCTGCCTATCTCCAACTTCACTTGTTGGCGATGTGGAAGCACTCTGCAAATCCGCCATTCAAAATAACGCTGCCGCGGTATTAGTTCCACCGCTGTTTGTAAAAAAAGCCCTTGGTTTTTTGCTGGGATCAGATGTTAAAGTTGCTGCAGTAATCGGCTACCCGCTCGGTTATTCCGCTATAGAAGCTAAACTGGCTGAAATATTGCTTTCCATCGTGGATGGTGCAGAGGAACTTGATGTGGTAATCAATTATACAGCGGTAAAAAACAACGACTGGGCTTATGTTGCCAACGAATTGAATAACCTGTTATCGATCACCAGGGCGAAACAAAAGGTAATTAAGATAGTTTTGGAAGCAGCTGTTTTAGCGCAGGATGAATTACTGAAATGTTGCGACTTATATGGTGTTGCAGGCATTGATTTTATGAAGGTTTCCACTGGTTTTTCGGGTGAAGAAACACCCCTGAAGACCATAAGGTTTTTCAAAAGTTATTTGCCATCAAATGTTAAGTTGTGTGTTTCGGTTATTGGTAACAACATAGAATTTGTAAACCAGCTGAGGAGTGAAGGTGTTGATAGAATTAGTTGCGACAGGGTAGCGTTTGTAAATGGATGGGTGAACTGATGGCGGATATTAATTTTAACTTCGTAAAAATTTGGAGTATGCGTAGTGTACTTTTTTTAGGGTTGATGTTTTATAGCCTCGGCGCTATTTCGCAAAAAGAGGTTACGAGAGACACTGTGCAAACGATGGTGATCGTAAACAAAGACCCGCGGCTGGATGTGCTGGCTGCTAAGCAGGCGGAGATCAATAAGCGTGCTGCAAGGTTAACCAGCAGTGGCCGGGTAAAAGGCTATCGTATCCAGGTAATCAACACATCAAACCGCGACGAAGCCAACCAGGTAAAGGCTGAAATGCTTCGCCGCTTTCCTGAAGAAAAATCTTACATGCTTTACCAGGCCCCAAACTTTAGGGTTCGGCTTGGTAATTTTCTTAAGCAAAAAGATGCAGACATGTTGAAAAAACTGATTTCCAATTTATATCCGCAGCGCTTTATATACGTTGTTCCGGATGTAATTGAATATACCTTTAAAGAAGATGAAGATCTAGATGAATAATGCCGGACTTATCACCAAAACTTATGCTCAAAGAAAAAATAAAGGCCCTGGCCGGCAGGTATAGCGATGAGTTCATAGCCGTTCGCCGGTACCTCCACGCACATCCCGAATTAAGCTATAAAGAGTTTGAAACCTCCAGATATATTCAGTCTAAATTAGCGGAGTGGAACATTCCGTTTACTGTAAAAGCAACCACCGGCGTGGTGGCTATTATTGAAGGAAAGAACAAAGCGAGTCGAGTAATTGCCCTGCGGGCAGATATGGATGCCCTGCCTATCCAGGAAGAAAACGAGGTTTCCTATAAATCGTTGAACGAAGGCGTAATGCATGCCTGTGGTCACGATGTACACACAACCTGTCTTCTCGGCGCAGCCAAAATATTAAATGAATTAAAAGGGGAGTGGGAGGGCACTGTAAAACTCATTTTTCAATTAGGTGAGGAAAGGAACCCCGGTGGCGCAAGCCTGATGATTAAAGAAGGAGTGCTGGAAAATCCCCGTCCCCAGGGTATTTTTGGTTTGCATGTACACCCGGGTTTAGCATTGGGTAAACTCAGTTTCAGAAAGGGAAGGGTAATGGCAAGCGCCGACGAAATATTCATTACCATTTCAGGTAAAGGCGGACATGCGGCGGCACCCCATTTAACTGCCGATACCATCCTGATCGCATCACATCTCATTACCAGCCTGCAGCAAATTATTAGCAGAAACAATAACCCGCTTTCACCGTCGGTGTTGTCTGTTTGCTCCATACATGGTGGAAGTACCACCAATGTTATTCCCAGCGAAGTGAAGTTGATGGGAACATTCAGGGCGATGGACGAAGAATGGCGTTACAAAGCGCACGATCTCATAAAAAAACAAACAGTAGAACTGGTGCATGCCATGGGCGGCACAGCAGAGATATTAATTGATGTGGGGTATCCTTTTGTTGATAATGATCCATTGCTTACCGATGTTGCCTGGCAAGCTGCGGAAGATTTTATGGGTAAAGAAAACGTGGAGGAAACCGAGCTAAGAATGGGCGCTGAAGATTTTGGTTATTACACGCATGTAGTGCCCGGATGCTTTTATCGCCTCGGTGTTCGTAACCAGGAAAGCGGTATCATTCA
>JANPIA010000395.1:0-2113 GCA_031424735.1 Segetibacter sp. | reverse complement strand
CACATTGGGCTGGGAGGTATTGATAACATTGAACAAATGGCTAAAGTGAAAGCCGTTCTTCCAGAAACCGTTTATAAACATGGTTATGCCATTTTAAATGCGGATGATGACCTTGTATATGCCATGCGAAAAGGGTTGGATTGTAACGTTGCCCTTTTCAGTATGGATGAAAACAATCCCAGGATAAAGGCACATTGCGAAAAGGGTGGAATAGCCTCTGTATATGAAAATGGTTATGTAAGTATTTTGAAAGGCAACTGGAAAATTAGGGTGGAAAAAGTAAATGATATACCGCTAACATTTGGCGGCCGCGCCACCCATAATATTATGAACACCCTCCCTGCGGTACTCGCCTCTTATTTGTATAGGAACATAAAGATTGAGGACATCAAAGTTGGATTGCAAACCTTTATTCCTTCTGCAATCCAAACACCCGGCCGATTGAATTTGTTTGAGTTTAAAAACTTCAAATTTCTCGCCGACTTTGCGCACAACCCGGCCGGGCTGGAATTACTGTGCGACTTTGTAAATAAGATGAACAGCACTTACAAAGTAGGCATCATATCGGGCACTGGCGACCGGCGCGACGATGATATACAGGAACTCGGCAGAATATCGGGAAGATGTTTTGATGAGATCATCATAAGGCAGGACAGGCATCTGCGGGGCAGAACCGCCGATAACATTGTTGAATTGTTACTTGCCGGCGTAAACGAAACTAAACTGAAAGACATTCCGATTAAGGTAATACTAAATGAACGGGAAGCAATACAATATGCCTATGATACCGCCCGCCCCGGCTCGCTTATAACTATTATGTGCGATGTGGTAGCTGAAGCGTTAGATCAAATAAAGGATTTAAAAGAAAAGGAAAATGCCGTGAAATGACAATAAATTGTAAAGTAAACCACCTTAAAAAAATGTTGGTTCCAATACCCTCAACCCTTATTTTTGCATTCCAATAAACGCAGCGCTATTAACAGCAATGCAGGTATTGCCCGATAGTATAATGGTAGTACGACAGTTTTTGGTACTGTTTGTCGTGGTTCGAGTCCATGTCGGGCAACAAAAAGCCGGAAGTTTTCTTCCGGCTTTTATTTTTTCCACATGTAGATACCTGATATAAGCGTTATAGCTTTTGCCATAGTACATATCCCTTTCCTCATTTGCGTTCCGCATAAAATGGAAGTATAGTGCAATTCTTTTCAAATTGAAAAATGTGATGCTTGTTTCAGTAGAAGTATTGCTTTCGCCCAACATAACTTTTACTTTTAGATGCTAAATCATCCATCATGAAAAAAACATGTTGCCTGCTCCTGATTTTCTTTTCAGTTGAAATCTATGCACAGAATTGTACAAACTATTACTTTCTGCAAAACAATAAGACGGTTGAAATAACCATAAAGGATAAGAAAGGAAACATGGCTGGCAGGCAGGTTTATACCATGTCGAATGCCAGCACGGTTGGTGGTGTAACTTCAGCGACCGTTAACACTGAGATGTTTGATAAGAAAGGAAAATCGACTGCCAGTTCAACAAACGTAATGAAATGCACCGGCGGCGTACTCATGATGGATATGAAAATTTCGCTGCCGCAACAACAGGCAGAACAGTTTAGCAAAGGAGAGGCAAAAGCGGAGAGTGTTTACATTGAATATCCAGCTTCCATGAGTGTTGGCGACCAGTTGAAAGAAGGCAATTTTGCCATGGAGATGAATACCAATAACATGGTACAAACGCTTTCGTATGTGGTAAGCGAACGTAAGGTGGAAGCCAAAGAAAGTGTTACCACAGCGGCAGGTACCTGGGAATGTTATAAAATTTCGTTCAAGGCTAAGATGAGTATTAAAACAATGGGCATCGGTTTCCCACTAAATATGGATGGCGTTGAATGGTATGCGCCCGGCTTTGGCGTTGTAAAATCTGAAACTAAGTGGGGAAGTACCGAAGTGAGTTCAATAAAGTAATGGACCTGTTTTTTTAAGGGCTTCAAACCTTACTTTGAAATGCAAAAAAGGGAGCCAATCACCTGTTAGCGATTGGCTCCCTTTTTTACATTTTATTTATTCATTACGCATCCTTACCATGACATTGCTTATACTTCTTGCCACTA
>JANPIA010000394.1:0-6075 GCA_031424735.1 Segetibacter sp. | reverse complement strand
ATATTTTATTGTGGAGCAGGAACATTACGGCGATCTAACCCCCTTGCAGGCCGTAAAGGAAGACGCTGCTTATATGAAGAAACTCAGGTTTAAGTAATCTTTTCGCACATGCGTTGCAAAGATGCATTCCGAATAGTTCGGTGCAAAAAATTCAGGTTCGTATAGTTAAACGGGATTACATGTTTCTTTACGAAATGTTTATCCAATTATTTTCTTCAGCGCTCTTAAAAATTGCGTCGATAATTTTCATATTATTCACCGCATCTTCCAGGCTTGCAGGCACGGGCTGGTTATAAAGAACTGCTTTCGAAAATGCATCGCCCTGCAGCGTGTATTGATCTGCCGCATTTATAACAAACTCTTCCATACCCGTTTTTGTAACAAGCCAAATTTTTGTTGGTTCATCTGGCGGAGTATTAACCGGTATATCTATTTCCAACCTGCCATCTGTTCCAACAATATTCACTGTTTGATAAGGCATTAGCTGGGTAGAACAGGTAAATGTAGAAGTGCCATTTGAAAACTGGAGGATAGCAGTAGCTAATCTGTCGGTTTGAGAACGTGGGTCTGTTTCAACAAGGCCGATCACTCGGGAAGGTTCGCTGTTAAACAGGTATCGGGCAAATGAAATGCAATAACAACCAATATCCATTAAGCCGCCACCACCGGCATCCTGCTGGTTGCGTATGTTGCCCAGGTCGTCATTGAAGTACGAAAAAAAGGATTGGACAACTTTCACTTGGCCGATACGCCCTTCCGCCACCAAATTTTTAACCAACAGCCATTGCGGATGAAAGCGATACATAAAAGCCTCCATCACTTTTAAGTGTGGCTTTTCTACGGCAGCTTTCCGTAGTTGTATCGCCTCTTCAACGTCTAGTCCAATGGGCTTTTCACACAATACATGTTTGTCGGCCGCAATGGCTTTAATCGCCCACTCCAAGTGCAGGTTATTGGGTAGCGGAATATAAACTGCATCTACTTCAGGATCGTTCAACAATGCTTCGTAGTTGCCATATGCCTTTGGAATACTCAACTGTTTGGCAACTTTTTCTGCCATCTGCAAATCTCTCGATGCGATCGCAACAATATTGCAAAGCATACTTTGCTGCATAGCGGGTATCACTTTTTCCCTGGCAATTTTGGCGGTGCTTAATATTCCCCATCTAACTTTATTCATGTTGCTGTTTTAACTGAAGTATCAAACATAAACAAAGTTGTTAGCTCATTTAAGGGTGAAAATAAAAAAGCAATTGGTATGTTACTTTTCCAGCAAAATTAAAATGGGTAAAGCACTGCATAAACATTACAACCCTGCGAGTTTACTAAAAACAAAACCAATACTTTTGTACCCATGCTGAAAAGAAGAAAATCCTCCCACTAACTTGTAGTTGTTACCTAAGCTTACCTACTTTATCAAAACATATTCATTTTATACAACACTTTATTATGGCATTATTAGAGAAGTATCTTGAAGTAAAAGAGTCGACAATACCAGGGGCTGGCAAAGGTTTATTTACCAAAGTTGCCATCAACAAGGGAACACGAATTGTGGAATACAAAGGCACTATCAAAACATGGAAAGAGGTTAAACATCACTACAACAATTACTATATTTTTTATGTGAACCGTAACCATGTAATAGATGCACAGCGAAGTAAAAAAGCTGTAGCACGCTTTATCAACCATGCGCATGGTTTCAATAAAGTGTTGGGCATTCGCAACAACGCGGCATTTGTAATTGATGGTAAAAATGTATTTGTTGATGCGATCAGGCACATTGCAGCGGGCTCCGAAATATTTGTAAGCTATGGAAAGGACTACTGGAAGGTGATGAAGAAAAATGAAGAGATCAATGCTTACGAGCACAAATTGGCTGGAGCTTAATACCTCTGCACCTGCACAAAGGCTTGTTGTATTGGCAACCAATTAAGTAAACCGGGCATGGTGGAGAAAAGCTAACACCATGTTTTGCCTCTTAACCAATAACAGTCCCGATTGGCTTACTCCTGTCAGCATCATTAAAAAATTCTTTCAATACCTTCATACTTATACACCATACAAAGGCGGCTTGCACCTAATCAATTTCAATATTTAACAGGAAGGTATCAAGGTATGTATTCAATCATCACAGGCAGTTTAATTATCAGTTTACTTCACGCAGTTATACCAAACCACTGGCTACCGGTTATTGCTATTGGCCGTAAACAACAATGGACTACAGCCGAAGTAACAAAAGTTACTTTAGCCTGTGCCCTGGCCCACGGCATAAGCACTATAGTTATTGGTATCGTGCTGGGTTTTTTGGGCGCTAAGCTCAACCAGAGCCTGACACATTTTACCAATATTATTGCGCCAGTGGTTTTAATAACCATTGGGTTTATTTTTATATACCGGCATTACTGGCACAAACACTTTCATATAAACACCGAGGTTAAAAAGAGCAAATCTAAAGCGGCAATCATCAGCGCTTTAGTAATTGCCATGTTCTTTAGCCCCTGTATGGAAATTGAAGCTTATTTTTTATTAGCCGGTGCGCAGGCATGGTGGCTGGTATGGTTCATTGCTTTGCTGTACTTGCTTGTTACCACCACCGGGATGGTTTTGTTTGTAAGGTTTGCTTACCAGGGCATTTTAAAATTGAACTGGCACACACTGGAACACAATGCGGGCATCATTACAGGACTTACTTTGGTAGCAACCGGTATCCTAACTTTTTTTATAAAGTAATATGGCAAATGCAGCGGTAACTATTGCGGACAATAGCGAGAATAATCACAGCCACGATGGACACGATCATGCACATGGGGTTGCACATGCGCACGGTGGCATCTTTGGAGAAAACACAGAACTGATCTTCGCGATCATTTGTGGTGTTTTTCTTTGTGTTGGTTTTAGCGTGTCGTTCATCAAAAATGTATCGCCAAATATTTCAATTGCATTGTATGGGGTTGCTTATTTGTTTGGTGGATTTTATACCACTAAAGAAGCAATTGAAGGTATCAGCAAGGGAAAGTTTGAAATTGATTTTTTGATGCTGGTTGCAGCAGCAGGCGCAGCAATTTTGGGTGAATGGGCCGAAGGTGCCTTGTTGCTTTTTCTTTTCAGCATGGGACATTCATTGGAACATTATGCGATGGCAAAGGCTAAAAAATCAATCGCTGCATTAACGGAACTTGCTCCCAAAATTGCGTTGTTAAAAATTGGTGACGAACTGAAGGAAGTAAATATTGAAGACCTTAAAAAAGGAGACATCATCGTTGTAAGACCGAATTCAAAAATTTCGGCAGATGGAATTGTAGTAAGTGGAAACAGCAGCGTTAACCAGGCACCCATCACCGGAGAAAGCATACCGGTTGATAAAACCCCGATAGAAAACCCGGATACCGATATTGAAATTGCAGACAGGCTTGATGCAAAATTCCGGGTGTTTGCAGGCTCCATAAATGGTGGCGAAGCGTTGGAAATTAAGGTAAGTAAAGTAGCTGCTAATTCAACCATCGCCAGGTTGGTAAAACTGGTGAACGAAGCGCAAACGCAGAAATCGCCCACGCAAAACTTTACCGACAAACTGCAAAAGTATTATGTGCCGGCGGTGTTGCTGCTGGTACTTGCATTGTTGTTTGCTTTTGTTGTGATTGATGAAACTTTTAGCCAAAGTTTTTACCGGGCTATGGCGGTTTTAGTGGCAGCAAGCCCATGCGCACTGGCTATATCAACACCCAGTGCAGTTTTAAGCGGTGTGGCAAGGGCTGCACGCGGCGGTGTTCTTATCAAAGGAGGCAAACCTTTGGAAGAGTTGGGCTCGCTCACCGCAATTGCTTTTGATAAAACCGGAACGCTAACAGAGGGCAAGCCAAAACTTACAGGCGTTTACCCGCTGAACGGCGTAACCGATCAGCAGCTTTTGGAAATAGTGGTAGCGGTTGAAAAATTAAGCGACCACCCGCTGGCAGCCGCTATTGTAAAAGATGGTTTGGTGAAGCTTGGCAAAGATGTACCTGCGGCATCAGGCGTTCAAGCCATTCAAGGGCGGGGTATTAAAGCAGACCATGCAGGGTCCACCATTTTTATAGGCAATAAAGAATTGTTTACGGAGAAAAGCATGGCATTTACAGGAGATATAAAACAGCGGGTTGAAGAATTGGAGGGGCATGGCAATACTACGATGCTGGTTCAGCAGGATGATAGGTTTATTGGCATTATTACTTTGATGGATGTTGCCCGAAAAGATGCAAAAGAAACTTTGACTGCACTGGGCCAACTGGGCATTCGCAAAATGATTATGCTTACCGGTGATAATCAAAAGGTAGCGGAGTCAATTGCAAAAGATATTGGCATTACAGAGGCATGGGGTAATTTAATGCCTGAGCAAAAAGTTGAAGCGATTGAAAAGTTAAAAGCAAGCGAAAAGAAAGTAGCTATGGTGGGCGACGGTGTAAACGATGCACCCGCCATGGCACGAAGCACAGTGGGCATTGCCATGGGTGCCGCCGGCAGCGATGTTGCACTGGAAACAGCCGATATTGCTTTGATGGCCGACCAATTAAGTAACCTTCCGTTTGCAATTGGTTTGAGCAAGAAGGCGCATAATATTATAAAGCAAAACCTGGTGATCAGCCTGGGTATGGTGATCGTACTTATACCGCTTACCATTACCGGTTATGCATCTATGGGTCCGGCGGTGGTTGGTCATGAAGGTTCCACCCTGGTAGTTGTATTTAATGCTTTGCGATTACTGGGATATAAAAAGAAGAACGGTTGAAATAAGTTGTTAGGTTCCGTTTGCCCGAACAGGATTGAATGAAGCATGCACACCCTTCCAGTAATTTTTATAATAAGTTGCGTAAAAAACAGTTCACCGTTTTTTATATCAGCTACGCTTACTGCAGGTCAGCGACAAGCAACGGCATAATGCGCTGCGGTTGGTTGCTAACCAACGGTACCTGGTCAAAGGATTTTAGTTTTCATACAATCCCTGATCGGCATTAAATAATTGACCAAACTCATATTGGAACCATCAAGATCAGCGTTACTTTTGTGTAACAAATGAAAAAGGCTTTCCTTATATTAATTATCCTCAGTTACTCTCTTGCTACGCTTGGGGTAAGTTTAAAAGAATTTTATTGTTGTGGTAAGTTAAAGTCGATAACGGTTACGGTAGCAAATACAGACAGTAAGCGTTGCGCACAGGGTGATAATACCAAAGGATGCTGCGATACGAAATACCATTTTTATAAAGTAAAAGATAGCCATGTAGCCCAGGCAGAAACTTTTGCTCCGGCGAAAGTTGACATTGCTCACCTGCCGTGCTTTGGTTCCTCCCCGCTGATCAGCACTGCACTTTTTTATGGAAAGATGGTTTATGGCAACCATGCGCCGCCAATATACCAGGGCGTACCGCTTTACATATCCAATTGTGTTTTCAGGGTTTGATTTACCTCCTCTTCTGTCACGGTCTTAAATATATTAAGGGCTTGATGACTACACGAATTTGCAGCACTACATAACCACCTCCGTTTAAAGCTGCCATAAAAAACAATTGTACAAGGGAGTGACACAACCGGAGCTGCACATTGACGTTGTGCCCGTAACCAAATAAATATAGTACAAATGAAATGCTTTTAATAAGGCATTTGCTAAAACATAAACGATGAAGAAGATTCTACCCGTTGTTATGCTGTGCCTGCTATTGCCGGCGGTAACAACTTATTCGCAACAATTAAAGAGCGCCATAAACGACAGCTTAACCTCCTTTAAAGTGTTTGGCGTATGCGACCAGTGCAAGCAACGTATTGAAGGCGCTTTAAAAATAAAAGGCGTAAAAAATGCAGACTGGGATGTTGACACAAAAATATTGTCAGTAGCCTACGACGCTACGCGAATTTCTATCGATAAAATACACAACCGCGTTGCCGCTGTGGGTCACGATACTTACCTGAAAAAAGCGAACGATGCGGTGTACAATGCGTTACCAAAATGTTGTTTATACCGATCGATCAACAATATGGATGATTTTAGAGGAGCGCTTCCAAAAGCGGATACCCTTGCAAATAAAGACACCATCGCCAAAGC
>JANPIA010000393.1:0-4187 GCA_031424735.1 Segetibacter sp. | reverse complement strand
TTCACGAAAAACCCTTGAACAACAACTTACCGATACCAGGCAGCAACTTGACCAGACAAGAAAAACAGCTTCCGGAGACAGAACTAAAAGTGAAGAACAAATAGCTGAGCAGCAAAAAAGGTTGGAACAATTACAAAATCTAATAGAACAGCAAAGAAAAAACAGGGAGGAATTGCGTAAGAAGATAAGTGATGCCCTCGTTAACTTCAAATCAAATGAGCTAACAGTTTCTATAAAAAATGGAAAAGTATATGTGAGCTTGCAGGAAAGTTTATTGTTTCCGTCGGGTAGTGCGGTTGTAAATCCCAAAGGAAAAGAGGCTTTGGGAACACTTGCTGCAGTTTTAAATCAAAATGCTGACATTAATGTATTAATAGAAGGCCATACCGATTCAATACCTATGAAAGGAAAATATGCTGACAACTGGGAGCTAAGCGTAGAAAGATCAACCGCGATTGTGCGTATTCTTACAGACACTTACCTGGTTGAACCGGCAAGAGTTACTGCCAGTGGGAGAAGTAAGTATGAACCTGTTGATGCAAACTCTACCGCAGAAGGAAGGGCCAGGAACAGGCGAACGGAAATAATTCTCGAGCCAAAGTTGAATGAATTGATGAGATTAATACAGGAGCAATAGCCCATATTTCAATTTTGTTATAATAACAAGGCCTGGCAGGATAAAACCTTGTCAGGCCTTTTTTTAAATTGCATATGCTTACTTTTGCGCTTTCAAAATAAAAACTAAAATCGAATGGGTTTACAAGCAGGCATTGTGGGTTTACCGAACGTAGGAAAATCAACTTTATTTAATGCATTAAGCAATGCCAAAGCACAGGCAGCCAACTTTCCATTTTGTACAATTGAGCCTAACATAGGCGTTATTACAGTTCCTGATGAACGTTTAATTGAGCTGGAGAAAATTGTAAAACCTAATCGTGTTGTACCCGCAACTGTTGAGATTGTTGACATTGCCGGCCTGGTAAAAGGTGCCAGCAAAGGCGAGGGATTGGGTAACCAGTTCCTGGGCAACATACGGGCTACCGATGCCATCATTCATGTAATACGTTGTTTTGAAGATGACAACGTGATACACGTAGACGGCAGCGTGAACCCGGTACGCGACAAAGAGATTATTGATACTGAGCTCCAGATAAAAGATCTTGAAACGATCGATAAAAAAATAGCCAAAAACGAAAAGCTGTTAAAAACCGGCGACCGCGAATTAGCCCGCGGTGTAGAATTACTGAAAGAACTAAAAGCATTTTTAGAACAGGGCAAAAACGCACGTGGCTTTAAAGTAACCGACGAAGAAAAGGAAAAGCATATTGCCGACTCCTTCCTCCTTACCATGAAACCCGTTATATATGTTTGTAACGTGGATGAAAAAAGTGTTGTGACCGGCAACCAATTTACCAATGCGGTTAACGAAGCCGTGAAAGATGAAAATGCAGAAATATTATTTATCAGCGCCGCCATTGAAAGCGAGATAGCAGTGATGGAAAGCTACGACGACCGGCAACTATTTTTAGAAGATATGGGATTGAGCGAAAGCGGTGTTGCGCGCCTGATCACTTCCACTTATCGCTTGCTGAACCTCGCCACCTACTTCACCGCCGGTGTTCAGGAAGTACGTGCATGGACAATCACCAAGGGCATGTTGGCTCCCCAGGCTGCTGCCGTTATTCATACCGATTTTGAAAAAGGATTTATACGCGCCGAAGTGATCAAGTACAACGACTTCATTAAATACGGCTCCGAAGCCGCCTGCCGCGATAATGGTAAATTAGCCATACAGGGAAAAGATTACCTGGTGGAAGATGGCGATATTCTGCACTTCAGGTTTAATGTGTGATTGTAGCTAGTACTTAATATACAGGCCAGTACCGTTTAAGGCTGCATTTGCAAATTTTGATGGGCATTGTTGCAAACTGATCCCCATAATAGGTAGACCTGGTGTGCCTTGCTGCGTTTATCCGCAAATGAGTTGCACAACCACACATCAAGGTCTTATATCGATGCCGGTGTTTTTCCCTCTGCCGATAAAACAAGAACATAGGTGCCATGTTCGGCAATTTCAAAACCACTTTATTTATAGGGCGATTTATAAGGATGGGGCGCTAATTCAATAGCAATTTTTTTGCTGATTATTATTTATATTGAAAAAGGTTTGAAACTTTTCGCCCCGCTAATTATGGGAGTGAGATGAGAGAAGCGTAGCGTTAAAAGCAATGAAAAAAAAGTAAAAAATCAATATGCAAACCATCAACTTATCGTTGCAAATGCATAAAGGCAACGAGCGCATTTTTGCAGTTTATCCCTATGATGCTCATTTAAATAAAATACTAAAACAAATACCAGGTGCCCAATACAGTGCATCTATGCATAGTTGGCATTTGCCACCGGCAAAACAAACCGTTCAACTTTTAGCAGTAAAAGTAAAAGCCGTTGCACAATTAAATGTTCAGCAATTAAAGCAGCAATTAATAACAAAAAAACAATTGCCTTTGGTAGCGCCGGTAAGTGGGCAGCAGGCAGAGAGCGCTAAGCCAGCATTAATAGTGGTTAGCCCCGCAAACCAGCAAGCATTTTATCGTTATGAAGAAACACTGATTTTGAAAGCCTATTCGCCCTCTACCATAAAAACATACCGCAACGAATTCTACCAGCTTTTAAAAGCATTAAAAACTAAACCCGTACAGGAACTTACTACAAATGAAATAAGGCGATATTTCTATTACTGTATTGAACATTATAAGTTGAGTGAGGCAACCCTTAATAGCCGTATCAACGCGGTAAAGTTTTACTTTGAGCAGGTACTGGCACGAGAAAAAATGTTTGTAGAATTGCCCCGACCCAAAAAGCACCTGCAGTTGCCGAAGCTTTTAAATGAAGAGGAATTAAAAAAACTTTTTAATGCAATAGAAAACCGGAAACATAAAGCAATGCTCTTTACCGCCTATAGCGCAGGTTTACGGGTGAGCGAAATCGTCCATTTAAAAATTGCACATATAGACAGCAGGCGAATGCAAATTTTTGTGGAAAGAGCAAAAGGTAAAAAAGACCGGTATGTAAACTTGAGCCCTGTATTGCTTGATATATTAAGAAAGTACATACAGGAATACTTGCCCAAACCAAAAGAATATTTATTTGAAAGCGAACAAACACGTACAGCTTACCCGGCACGAACGGTGCAACAAATTTTTACGAATGCCAAACATAAAGCAGGCATCCGAAAAGAAATTGGCATACACAGTTTACGCCACAGCTTTGCAACCCACCTGCTCGACAAAGGAACCGATATAAAGTACATAAAAGAGCTACTAGGGCATTTCAATATAAAAACCACGGAGCGATACCTGCACGTAAGCAGGCAAAAACTTGTAAACATTATTAGTCCGCTGGACGATTTGTTAAGGAATGAACAAATTGAATGGTAGGATGGATTGTCCTAACGACAATTGAAAATGTATAATGCTAAAGTGTTGTTTTTCAAAGGGGAGAAATATTTTTTGTTTCGTGTAATAACATCAATATTTGCGTTGCCTCCAAGCTTTTTTCAACTTAAGAATGACACTCTACGCTCCAAATAAATTTTACAAAGAACCCTATAGCGATTTAGAATTGGATAATTTAAGAAAGCATGCTTCTTTGAAAAAGATATTTTTAAGTCATTTAGTTTCCTCTTTAAGAGTTTTACTATTGTTCATGTTGATTAGCTTCTTTATTCCTATTTTCCCACATCCTGAACATGGATACGGTGGAGAAACTCCATCTTCCTTTAACGATTATGCCCATAGTGTCGAAAAAGCTTTCTTAATAAGTATGGGATTTATTGCGTTCGCTATTTTAATCACGACAATTATCGACTTTATTCGGTCACGACTTGATATCTTGTATAAGTTTAAGAAGGTCGGAAACTTTGAAGTGACTAAGATTATTTATGGGGAGGAGGATGTGAAACTACTGCGACTAAAAGGTGGACATAAACTAAAGCTGGAATACCCAGAACCTTCGTTCGATAAAATAAAAGAACATGATTTTGTACAGATTACAAGAACAGCAACTAATAGACGAATTGGCTTCAAGCTGCTTTCAGATAATGTGCAGTAAGACTAAGCGAAAGGTGAAAGTGCCTCGTGAAAGCAAGCCTGCAGGCAACAAACCGTTTGCCGTTATTGGGGCAGGAA
>JANPIA010000392.1:0-1628 GCA_031424735.1 Segetibacter sp. | reverse complement strand
GTCACCTTCATTCTCAGCAGGCGTTTCGTAAGAATCATCTAACAGATTATTCAGCTGATCTCTTACATTTTTCCTGTCTTCATGCCTGTTGAAACCAGTAATGGTAGCAAAGTTGTAACGGGTATTGCCGTTCAGCGCATTGATCCTTGTATCATAAGTGGCAGCACCAACACCCAGCAATGCATAAAGGCTAAAGCCGGATTTTGACTTATGAAAACGGACATTATTTAAGGTAATGATACCTTCCAGAGAAAGATCCTGAACAGTTGTTTTGTAGTTATAAAAAACAGGATCTGTACCTGCACGATAACCAGCGTTTCTCCATGCTGTATTGTTACCAAAGTTGTTGGAACGGTTCCAGTTTAACCCTTTACCCATACCATACATGTACTGTAACCGAAGCGAGAAAACATAACCTAATGCCTTTCTGATGTGTGCTCCAAAACCAATACCGGGAAACACAGCAGGTACGTCACCTGCAACCATAAACGAACCACCCTTCAAACCCAACTCCCACATGCTACGCGGTTTTGCCGGATAATTATAAGTGCCTTGCATAAACTCTGTTTGCTGGGGCATTCTTCGGGAAGGAACAACGGAGGAATCTGCTACATCGTAACCGGTACCGCTAGTAGTCGTCGTCTGAGCGAAACCGGCCGAAGCGAACAGGCACAATGCACCTGCTAAAAAAGAGTACTTTTTGCTTGCCATAACTATGAATTAAAATTTATAAACAATGTCCTAATCTGCGCAAAAATATAAATTGACGTAGAATTACCAAACTTTTAAATTTATTTTTGAGGCAATTGCTAAGTCACTATAATTTGCCAGCTCAAATCTGCAATTCTTATACCACGCGAAAGTAGTTGTTTTTTTGCTGCTGCCATCTTTCTATTTACGAATGAAGCTACCCGTTAATTTAATCGAAGCGGAATTATCCCTTTTTGAAAAGAAGTTTAAAGATGCCGCCAGAAGCAATGCTTTCATGCTGGACCGTATCATGCGGTATGTTGTAAAGCGGAAAGGAAAGCAGCTCCGGCCGATGTTTGTTTTTTTAGCGGCCAAGCTTTGCGGTGAGGTAAATGACAGTACCTACCGGGCTGCATCGCTGGTTGAACTGCTGCATACCGCTACCCTGGTTCATGATGACGTAGTGGATGACTCGCTTGAACGTAGAGGATTTTTCTCAGTTTATGCCTTATGGAAAAATAAAATTTCGGTGCTGGTTGGCGATTATCTTTTGGCAAAAGGTCTCTTATTATCATTGGACAATGATGATTTTGAAATTTTAAAATACCTCTCCGATGCCGTTCGCAAAATGAGTGAAGGCGAATTGCTGCAAATGGAAAAATCGAGATCGCTCAACCTGGATGAAGACATTTACCTCGAGATTATAAAAAATAAAACAGCCTCCCTGTTGGCTTCTGCCTGTGCGGCCGGCGCCTGGTCTGCAAGCGGCAGCAAAGAAATAAGTGAGAAAATGAAGTTATTTGGTGAGAAAGTAGGCATGGCCTTTCAAATAAAAGATGATCTTTTTGATTATACATCGCAAAATATTGGCAAGCCAACAGGCAACGACATTAAAGAAAAAAAACTGACTTTACCACTTATTTATACTCTTAATAACA
>JANPIA010000391.1:0-5714 GCA_031424735.1 Segetibacter sp. | reverse complement strand
TTTAAGTAATGGAAGAAACAAACATACAGCCACAACCAGAAACGCCGGTAGTTGAGCAGCCCGAGGCTGAGTTAACTAAATATTATGCATTGCGTGTAGTAAGTGGAAAAGAGCGGAAGGTTAAGGAATATTTGGATAAGGAAGTTACCCGTAGCGGTTGGACTGAAACCATTAAACAGGTTTTTTTACCAATGGAAAAAGTTTATAAAGTGCAGAATGGTAAAAAGGTAATGCGCGAGAAAAATCTTTATCCTGGTTACCTTTTTTTGGAGGCTTTTGAGGGGAAGCTTACCGACGACATGGTTCAGCATATTAGCGGGGTAAGTAATGTAATGCATTTTTTAACCGACGGTAAAGGTTCAAAAGGCAATATCATTTCGTTGCGTAAGTCGGAGGTTAACAAAATGCTGGGTAAGGTAGATGAAATGAATGACCAGGGAATGGTAATGAACGAGCCGTTTATAGTAGGGGAGACCATAAAAATCATTGAGGGACCATTTAATGACTTCAATGGTGTTATTGAAGAAGTAAACGATGAAAAGAAAAAGCTGAAGGTTACGGTTAAGATCTTCGGACGATCTACACCTGTTGAACTGAACTACATGCAAGTGGAAAAATTAAATTAGAGTTAGAGCAAATTTTAGCCGCAGCATTAAACTGCGGCTTTCTTTTTATATAAATCTTTCGATTATGAAAAAGATATTAGCACTATGTTTCGCGTTATTTTCAATTGTAATTGTTGTTGCACAACCACCTAATGTACCTGCTGACAAAGGCGCAAAGTTTGGCGTGGATGTTTCCGTTGAGAATGCAGTTACGGTTGAGGAAGTGGTAAAGTCGCTCAAAGTTGAGCCGAAGGCGGTTAAGATAAAAGGTGAAGTAGTTGAGGTGTGTAAGGCGGAAGGTTGCTGGCTACGAATGAAAAATGGCGAAGGGACCATAATGGTTAGAATGAAAGATCATAAGTTTTTTGTTCCTGTTATTATGAAAGGAAAAACTATAGTTGTACAGGGAGCGGCCCAAATTAAAGAAACCAGCGTTGCACAATTGAAACATTATGCAGAAGATGCTGGTAAAAGTAAAGAGGAGATAGACAAGATTAAAGACCCCAAAAAGGAAGTGGTTTTAAATGCAGATGGAATTGTAGTGATGTAATTGTTGCATATGGTTTCAAAAGTACAAGAGGGCGATGCAACGATGTTGATTGACGTAGTGAAGCTGGGAAAATAATATAAGCCATTGCTTTAAAGCGGTGGCTTTTTTGTTTGAGGTTACTAATGTTTTACTTTTTTTAATTGCATATTAGCTCACATCCCTTACCTTCGCCGTCCCAAAAAAGTTCTTTAGTAGAATTGATTGACTTGGGAGTTTTGGCATATTGCCCAAACGTTATCACCAAAAAATTAGAAACATGGCAAAAGAAATCACGGGCTACGTAAAGTTGCAGTGCAAAGGTGGTCAAGCCAACCCTGCACCGCCAATCGGTCCAGCTTTAGGTTCAAAAGGACTAAACATTATGGAGTTCTGCAAACAATTTAATGCAAGAACCCAGGACAAAATGGGAAAAACACTTCCTGTGCTTATCACTGTTTATGGTGATAAATCTTTCGACTTCGTTATTAAAACTCCTCCTGCCGCTGTCCAGTTACTGGAAGCAGCTAAACTTACAAGTGGTTCCAAAGAGCCCAACCGTAACAAGGTTGGTAAAGTAAGCTGGGAACAGGTAGACGCTATTGCGCAAGACAAAATGAGCGACCTGAACTGTTTTACAAAGGAAAGCGCCATGAAAATGGTTGCCGGTACTGCTCGCAGCATGGGATTAACCGTTGATGGTAAAGCCCCATGGGAAAATTAATTGATCAATTTTAAACTGATTAAAAATGGCAATCACAAAAAAAAGAAAAGCTATAGCGGCTAAGGTGGATAAAAATAAAGTTTACTCACTGAACGATGCATCTTCGTTGGTTAAAGAAGTAAACTGCACAAAGTTTGATAGTTCTGTTGATCTGCACATTCGTTTGGGTGTTGATCCTAAGAAAGCTGACCAGCAGGTTCGCGGAACAGTAACGCTCCCTCATGGAACAGGTAAAACAAAAAAAGTATTGGTGCTTTGCACTCCTGATAAAGAAGCTGCTGCAAAAGAGGCGGGCGCCGACTTTGTTGGATTAGATGAATACATAGCAAAAATTGAAGGTGGATGGACAGATATAGATGTGATTATTGCGACGCCCTCTGTAATGCCGAAAATTGGCAGGTTAGGTAAAGTATTGGGTCCACGTAACCTGATGCCAAACCCTAAAACGGGTACAGTAACAAACGATGTAGCTGGTGCCGTTAATGAAGTTAAAGGTGGTAAAATTGCTTTTAAAGTTGATAAAGCCGGCATCGTTCACGCATCCATAGGTCGCGTATCATTTGCTCCTGATAAACTTGCAGCTAACAGTACTGAATTTATCAGCGCAATCATCAAACTCAAACCATCCACTTCGAAAGGTACATACCTCAAAGGTGTTAGTATGGCGAGTACGATGAGCCCTGCCATCACTTTAGACACAAAATCATTCATCTAATCAGCGTTTAAAGTAACTAAACCAAAAAAGGTATACCGGTTACTTAAGGCTGTCAAATAAGCGTCATGACTAAGACACAAAAAAATGAAGTGATTGAACTCCTGAAAGAGAAGTTCTCTCAATACAATAACTTTTATGTTACCAATACTGAATCATTATCCGTTGCGCAGGTGAATAAGCTACGTGGTGTTTGCTTCAGTAAAGATGTAGAAATGCAGGTAGCTAAAAACACATTGATAAAAAAAGCTTTAGAATCGTTGGATAGTGAGAAATATTCCGGCGTATTCGATTCGCTGCACAATGTAACTGCATTGATGTTTTCAGAAAATCCTAAGGAGCCAGCTATGATCATAAGCTCTTTCCGTAAGGAAAACAATAACCAGAAGCCACAACTAAAAGCGGCGTTTATTAATGGTGATATATATACCGGCGATGAAAACCTTGTAACATTAACTAAGATCAAATCTAAAAACGAATTGATTGGTGAAGTGATCGGATTGTTACAGTCTCCAGCCAAGCGTGTTCTTGCTGCCTTACTGTATCATCACGAAAAGCAGGCGGCGGGTACAGAAGCGGTGGCTGAATAGTATTTAGACATTGGTAGCAGGGTATTCGGGAAGCAGGGGTAACCTAGCCACAAACTTCGGATATTCCGTTACAATTCATAGGAATCAAATTTTTTTAATCACTCCCCTGGATCTACCTCATTTGGTAGACGTGAAAGGGGAAAAAATTTAAACAACATGGCAGACATTAAAGCATTAGCCGAACAATTAGTTGGCTTAACAGTAAAAGACGTACAGGAATTAGCAGATGTGTTGAAATCTGAGTACGGTATTGAACCAGCCGCAGCTACGGTTGTTGCATCTGGAGATGGTGGTGGCGCCGCCGCTGCAGTTGAAGAAAAAACCGCTTTTGACGTTATTTTGAATGCGGCAGGTGCAAGCAAACTAAACGTGGTAAAGATCGTTAAAGAACTTACAGGTTTAGGTTTGAAAGAAGCTAAAGACTTAGTTGATGGCGCTCCAAAACCAGTTAAGGAAGGTGTTTCAAAGGCAGAAGCTGATGAAATTGCTACCAAACTGAAAGATGCAGGTGCAGATGTGGAAGTGAAGTAATTTACTTTTCATTTTATATAAGCCGGTTTAGTGATGCTGCATGCAGCATTACTAAACCGGTTTGTTTTTTATTCGTGTTTGGAATTTGGTGGTTTCTATGCAGATTTTTATCACGTTATTTTGTTGAGTTTTCGAGAATGTCCTTCGTATGCTTGACTAACACTTTTTTTCACTTAGTGGAACGGCGAAAAACAGTTTTCTAAGCTTTAAATTTTTTGATTTGGTATTTACATTCGATTATGGAGGGACATCCAGCAGGCTTTTAACTTTTGTTTATCCACAAATGTTATTTCGGTATAAAAATTGTTTTTCCGTTTTCTCTCCAAACCTTACCTTTGCGTTCCTTTAATTTTAGGCTAATTAGCAAAAGCATTAAAAGATATGGCCATTAATCTTTTAGATGCTCAATTATCAGTTCGCTGAGGAACGAATTGTTCTGCCTAACCTTTTTTGATTAAAACCGGTAAAATTAAATATGTCTTCAACTAAAGTTCAGAACAGGGTTAGTTTCGGAAAAATTAAGAACTTATCTGAAACCCCTGACCTACTCGACATTCAGTTACAATCTTTCCAGGACTTCTTTCAGTTAGAAACTACGCCGGATAAGCGTAATGTAGAAGGTCTCTTTCGTGTGTTCAAGGAAAATTTTCCTATCAACGACACCCGGAATATCTTCATGCTGGAGTTCCTCGATTATTTTATTGATCCGCCACGTTACTCTATTGATGAGTGTATGGAGCGCGGATTAACCTATGCTGTTCCGTTAAAAGCTAAGCTCCGCCTTAGCTGTAACGATGAAGAGCACGTAGATTTCCAAACAATTGTGCAGGATGTGTTTCTTGGAAACATTCCATACATGACCCCGCGCGGAACCTTTGTTATTAATGGTGCCGAAAGGGTTGTGGTTAGCCAGCTTCATCGCTCGCCCGGTGTATTTTTTGGTCAGTCTGTTCACCCGAACGGAACCAAGATTTATTCTGCAAGGGTTATCCCTTTCAAGGGTGCATGGATGGAATTCGCTACTGATATCAACAACGTGATGTATGCTTACATCGATCGTAAGAAAAAGTTTCCTGTAACAACTTTGTTGCGTTCTATCGGTTTTGAAACCGATAAGGACATCCTGGAACTTTTTGGTATGGCCGATGAGGTTAAAGCAGAAAAGAAGCAACTGGATAAATATCTTGGCAAAAAATTAGCTGCGCGTGTATTACGTACATGGGTGGAAGATTTTGTAGATGAGGATACCGGCGAGGTTGTCTCCATTGAGAGAAATGAAGTGGTAATGGAGCGCGATACAATTTTGGATGAGAACGCTATCGCGACTATCAGCGAAATGGAAGTAAAGAGTGTATTTATCCAGAAAGAAGAAATGAGTGGTGATTATTCAATCATCTACAATACTTTAAACAAGGATACCTCCAATAGTGAGCTTGAGGCGGTTCAGCACATTTACCGCCAGTTGCGTGGTGCTGATGCCCCGGATAATGAAACTGCACGAGGTATCATTGATAAGTTATTTTTTAGCGATAAGCGCTACGATCTTGGTGAAGTTGGTCGTTATAAGATCAATAGAAAGCTTGGTCTTAATTTCCCAATTGAGAAAAAAGTATTGACGAAGGAAGATATCATCGAGATAATTAAATACCTGGTACGCTTAACTAATAGTAAGGCTGATATTGATGATATTGATCACTTGAGCAACCGTCGTGTTCGTACAGTTGGTGAGCAATTGTATGCGCAGTTCGGTGTTGGTCTTGCCCGTATGGCACGTACTATCCGCGAAAGGATGAACGTTCGCGACAATGAAGTGTTTACCCCTGTTGACCTGATCAATGCCCGTACGTTGTCTTCTGTAATCAATTCATTTTTCGGTACATCGCAGTTATCGCAATTCTTGGATCAAACCAATCCTTTAAGTGAGATCACGCACAAGCGTCGTATCTCCGCTTTAGGCCCCGGAGGTTTAAGTCGTGAGAGAGCAGGTTTCGAGGTTCGTGACGTACACTATAGCCACTACGGCCGT
>JANPIA010000390.1:0-2252 GCA_031424735.1 Segetibacter sp. | reverse complement strand
TGAAAAGATCCATTCATTATCGAATGAAGCACGGCAAAAGTTCAATAAAATTAGGCCTGCTACTTTAGGGCAGGCCAGTCGTATAAGTGGTGTAAATCCTAGTGATGTTCAAATACTGATGGTATACATGGGGCGGTAGTACAAGCAAGAAATCGGCAGTAATTTTTACAGGTTCTATTTGCGAGCCCGCGAGAAACCCTTCTTTCCTGTTCGATTGTTGGTACCCCTACCTGCATGTTTTAAACCGGGATTATATGCCGGGGTCGGACCAAAACTTTCGGGCACAACAGCCTTGAGTACTTCCTTTCCGAGCAACTGCTCGATGGCTTTGAATTTTGATTGTTCTTTCTCGTTGATGAGCGTGTATGCAGTTCCATCACTTTGCGCCCTCGCTGTACGTCCAATCCGGTGTACGTAATCTTCTCCATCGTTGGGCACATCATAATTGATTACAAGGTCAATGTTGTCGATATCAATTCCGCGGGAAAGAATATCGGTAGCAACCAATATTTTCAAGCGACCGTTGATGAATGCAGCCAGTACTTGTTCACGCATGCTTTGATCAAGGTCAGAATGTATTTCTTCGATAGAAAAACCTGCCCTTTTCAAATCGCGGTTCAGGTCTTTTACGTTGTTCTTTTTAGAACAGAAAATGAGCACGCTTTTGAAATCCTGAGACTTAAGCAAGTATTTTACAAGTGGCGACTTTTGCGCATCATACACTACAAAAGCCTCTTGTTTTATTTTCTCCGGTGGTTTTGAAATGGAAATATTTACCTCAACAGGGTTATGCAAAATCTTACGGGCAAGATCACGTATTCTACCTGGCATGGTTGCCGAAAACAGCAAGTTTTGCCGCTTCGCAGGCAAATACGAAATGATCTTCATGATGTCATCATTGAAGCCCATATCCAGCATCCGGTCTGCCTCGTCTAAAACGAGGTATTGCACCTCTTTAAACTTCACATAGCCCATTGCCAGGTGGCTGATCATACGCCCCGGCGTGCAAATCACGATATCTGCACCTTTCGACAATGCTTTTCTTTCCTGGCTGAAAGAAGCACCATCGCCACCGCCATATACAGCAATAGAACTGATAGAAGTGAAATAAGATAAACCCTCAAGGTTTTGGGCAATTTGAATGGCCAACTCTCTTGTAGGCACAATGATAAGAGCGTTAATGTGGTCGTTGTGGGCCTGGGTAGAGGTAATAATTCTATGGATCAGGGGAAGCAAAAACGCAGCGGTTTTGCCAGTACCTGTTTGTGCGGAGGCGATAATATCTTTCCCTGCGAGAATATGTGGGATAACTTGCTCTTGCACCGGGGTAGCATTGACGAAGCCGGTCGATTCAATTCCTTCTAACAATCTCTCGTCAAATCCAAATTCTTGAAAAGTCAAAATGAGCCTGTGTTTATGATGTGATAAATGGAGTGAAGATAACCCTTAAAGATTTATGTAGCCTTAGGTGGGCAGAGGTACAATGTGACAACCTACTTAAAGACCTAATTTTTTGACAAGACAATTTGAGTGACTTCGGTTACCTGCAACTCCGGCCTTCCCTTAAAGTCCCTGATCAACCCTGTAACACAAATTTCCTTTTCCAAAAACATCTCCTCTGGTTTTCCAGAAAACTTTTTACGATCCACCCCTTCAATAACAATGGTAAGGAGGTGATTCGGATACGCTGCACCCATGTTCAATAAGGTCTTGTCGTTCTTATCAAAATAACGTCCGCCATATATTTTACCACATACTGTTGCCGTGTTTCCAATATGCTCGATGGCTTGTTTGGCAGACAATTGTTGTGCTTGCGCACCAAAACAAAACCCCATCAATAAACTGCCGATTACAATTACTTTTTTCATGGAAAAACTTTGTTTTAGAAATGTTGCTACTCACGGTAATGTGCATTGAATTGCTTTACTAAACGGCCTTTTGGCCTGATTGTTATATAACTAAAAGAAAACCTCTTAAAAATGAAACCTGTGATCATTAAACTTAACCTTATCGGCACAACAGTACATGTAAATGCCAATGAAATATTGTATTACTACGCAAAACAAAAGGAAAATGGGGATATCGTAACGGAACTTTTCTTTACAGAAAAATTTGGTTTGGAGGTTTTAGAAACACCGGCAGAAATTGATGGATTGGTAAATGCGCATGCCTTGTTAGATTAATAACAAACATCACTTAAGTAAAATTGAAAAACTGACGCTATGAATACCAACGATGATGCACTTGCAAGG
>JANPIA010000389.1:0-15831 GCA_031424735.1 Segetibacter sp. | reverse complement strand
TCTGTCCGCCGCAGCGGATACGAGCCCGACGTGCATCAATAAAAAAAGGTCTCATTGCTAAGACCTCGAGTTGCGAAGGGAGGGTTCGAACCTCCGTCCGCCGCGGCTAATACCAGACCGACGTGCACCAATAAAAAAAGGTCTCATTGCTAAGACCTCGAGTTGCGAAGGGAGGGTTCGAACCTCCGACCTTCGGGTTATGAGCCCGACGAGCTACCGCTGCTCTACTTCGCGATGTGTGGGCGGCAAAGGTAATGAGCAGCAGCATACAGTCCAACAATTTTTTAAATCAATTTTCCAACGTTGCTAATTACTCTTTTTAATTACGGCCCCTGCCCCTGAGTTTACCGTGCCGGCCGCTGCTTCGCCTTTGTATTGTATGGAGGAGCCACCACTTGCATTGGCATTAAAATCTTTATTGGCAGTGATGGTGATGTGAGAAGCACCGCTGGCTTCAACTTTAGCAATGTCTACTTTTAAACCGAAACCATTTAGCTTGCATGCACCACTGGCTTCAATAACCGCATTATCTGCTGAACCACTGATACGCATAACTGATGCCCCCCGCATATTGATATTCAGATTTTTTACTTGCAGCGTTCCTTTTAATTCACTCGCGCCGGAAAGACTTAAGGTTAATGCATTCGCTACCAGGTTATCATTGATGATCGCATTGGAAGCGCCTTCTACCTGCAAACTGTTCAAGTCTTCAACAGATACATATGCTTTTAGTTTACGGTTGCTCCAGCTAAACCCATTCCACACACCTCCGTCAACCGAAATTTTCAAAACCTTGTTCTTTACTTCGGTTTTGATCTTTGTATTATATTTCTGTTCACCTGCACTCACTGCTACTGCGGTCGATTTCCCCTGCGATAAGTATAATGACACTGTACCAGAAAGTTCAATACTGTTAAACGTTCCCACAGACCGTATTTCTGCATTTTCATCATAAATCACTTGTTGTGCACCTGCGGCAATAAAGCTTCCTGCCAATAACAATGTTGCTACTAATCTCCTCATTGTGAAATGTTTTGAATGTGAAACGATCATCATTATAAAAAGTTACACTCCTTATTTAAAAATTCCGGCTTACTTTTGAAGGGTTAACGAAGCAAAAAAGCTTCAATATTCCCGGGGTGCTGCTGAACGTGGCTGAGATCATACCCGTAGAACCTGAACAGGATAATGCCTGCGAAGGGAAGGTGAACTTCTTTTTTATTATCTCCTTCTCTTTTAGTGTTATCCTGCTCGCAATATTTATTAAATGAAACAATTTTTAGTTTGCGCTGCATTGCTTTGTTTTTCTACCTTTTGTTCAGCTCAATACATGGTTAAGGGTTTGGTTTTGCAGCAGGAAAGTAAACCAGTTGACGGTTCTACCATCACGCTTTTAAAAGATAACAATGTTCTTCTGCAAGCAACATCGGCAAAGGATGGCGCGTTTGTTTTTAGTGGGATAAAAAATAAGGGTTCATACATACTAAGGGCTACGTATGTTGGGTTAGAAAGCCAGCCCGTTATTATAGAGGTAGGTGAGGCAGTTACATCAACCACCATCGTTATGAAGACGCAAACCTATGTTCTCGAGCCGCTCGAAATAACATCGCTCCGTGCATCGGACAAAGCGCCTTTCACTAAAACCAACCTCGCAAAAACAGAAATTGAAAAATATAATCTCGGGCAGGACCTTCCCTTCTTGTTAAATCAAACTCCTTCGGTTGTAATAAATTCTGATGCGGGAAATGGCGTTGGTTATACGGGCATTCGAATTCGCGGAAGCGATGCAACCCGCATAAATGTAACGCTCAATGGTATACCCTACAACGATGCAGAAAGCCAGGGTACTTATTTTGTAGACCTGCCGGATATCGCTTCTTCCCTTAGCAGTATTCAAATACAACGTGGTGTGGGCACCTCATCCAACGGTGCTGGCGCTTTTGGCGGTACTATCAACCTTAGCACTAACGAGATCAACAACAAAAGTTATGGGGAGTTCAACAACGGCTACGGCTCATTCAATACCTGGAAACATACTGTTAAAGCTGGCTCCGGCCTAATAAGCGATCACTTTACTGTAGACGCACGCTTGAGTAAGATTTCCAGCAACGGGTTTATTGACCGGGCTGCAACCAGTTTGAAATCGCTTTATTTGTCGACCGCCTACGTGAACAAAAACACTTCACTCCGCTTCAATATCATCTCCGGAAAAGAAAAAACCTACCAGGCATGGAATGGCATTGATGAAACGACTTTAAAAACCAACCGAACTTTCAATTCTGCCGGAACAGAAAAACCAGGCGTACCATACAATAATGAAACAGACAATTATCAACAAGATCATTACCAGTTGTTTTTCAATCATTCGTTAACGAACAAATTTTCTTTTAACACGGCAGTTTTCCTGACAAAAGGGGCAGGTTATTATGAGCAATATAAGGCTGGCGTAAAATTCTCCAGCTATGGTTTACCCGATGCGATTGTGGGAACATCCACTGTTAAAAAAACGGACATAGTAAGGCAACTCTGGCTCGATAACAGGTATTACGGGCAAATAGCTTCTATGCAATATAAGGATGCAAAAAATCAGGTAAACATTGGTGGTGGCTGGAATACCTACGATGGAGATCATTTTGGAAAAATAATTTGGGCGCAGGTAGGCGTACCAAAAGATTATCGCTGGTATAATCTTAACGCAAAAAAAACCGACAAAAATCTTTATGCAAAGTGGCAGTATACTATAAATAATAGTTGGTTGGCTTTTGCCGATTTACAATATCGCCATGTTCAGTATTCTATCGGTGGCTTCAGAAATAACCCGATGGTTAATATAGATCGTCGGTTCAACTTCATCAACCCAAAAGTAGGTATCACTTTTTCGGCAAATGGCTGGCAGGCATACCTTAGCTATGCGCTTGGCAATAAAGAACCTAACCGCGATGATTTTGAAGCGGGAATAAAGCAGCAACCAAAACATGAAACCCTGCACGATTTTGAGTTAGGTATTGAAAAAAGGCAGAATAATTTTATGTTAAGTGCAACTGCATATTTCATGAAATATATAAACCAGTTGGTGTTAACGGGTAAGATAAATGATGTTGGCGCTTATACCAGGATAAACATACCGGACAGTTACCGGCTCGGGCTTGAATTGCAAGGCACATCTAATATTGCTGAATGGTTGAATGTTGCTGGCAACCTCACCCTTAGTAGAAACAAAATCAAACAATCGGCGGAATATGTAGACGACTATGATAACGGGGGCCAGAAAATTACAACGCATAATAACAAAGACATTGCATTTTCACCTTCTGTAGTGGGTGCTTTTACAGCCAACATAAGCCCGATAAAAAATGTGGAGATAAGTCTGCCAGCTAAATACGTGGGACGCCAGTATTTGGATAATACAGAAGACAGAACACGAAGCCTGAACCCTTACTTTGTGCAGGATGCTAAAGTAACCTGGTCAATTAGAGAACATTTATTTAAGCAGTTAAATTTAATTGCACAGGTAAACAATGTTTTTAATAAGAAGTACGAACCCAATGGCTATACTTACAGCTATTTTTCCGGGGGAAGCAACATAGCCGAAAACTATTATTACCCGATGGCGGGCACCAATTTTATGGTGGGCTTAAACGTAAAGTTGTAACACTTAGAATGGATATTTTGCCGGAGAAATACTATTTTAACGGCGCATGAAATTTGTTTTTTTCGTTTTGTGTGTTTCCTGTTTATCGGGTGTGGTTGCACAAAACAAACCATTATACAATACATTTTACCAGCTCGATTCAATCAGCCATTCCAATTCAATAGCCAAACATTTTGCTGGGCTATACCATGCCTTCCTTAAGTCAATAGAATCGCAGGTAGTTACTGCCGACACTGCAACGCAACGTCTTGTTCGCCGTTTTGAACAGGTGTTCGCTCAATTTTATGTTGATGCCTGCCACGCACACCTTCACCAGCGCGAAATAAAAATAACCGACTGGCAAGCCTATTTTTCCCAAAACGATTTACAACCCATTCAATACAAATTATTAGGCGCAAATGCTCACTTAAATGGCGGTTTGTGGCAGGCGCTTACGAGTGCCTTTACAAAGCAGGAGATGGATCAATTGCACAAGCAGTTTCTTATATTTAACCACACACTAAATAAAATATACAGGCAGGTTTATAAGGAGGGCGAACAGCACAATAAAAAGCTGTCGCGACTGGCCATGTTCTCACTGGGTTTAGACCAATTAATTGGTAACTACTACTTGTACAAATGGAGAAAACGGCAAATGAGAATTGCGAAACTTTTCTGGAATGCTTCAACACGATTGCCGGCAGTGAGTCAACGGGTATTAATAAGAAAGAATTTTATCGACAGGCTCATCATTAAAACTTTGTAAGCCGCAAACTATCATATACACGGTTAAATATGCTTGCTTTGGCTGCCTTCGACAGTAATAACAAATTATAACGCAGTTGGTAAGCAGTAGTAAAGTCAACTTGTTGTAATAGCTTTTTTCGGGCCGGCGCATAATGAAAGCAGGTTTCAATGGCGTGCGATTTCAATGTTTCTTCTGTTGTACCCTCCATCTTCTTTTCTAAGTGGTTATAAATGGCAGATAAAGTAAGGTGGCCGCAACCATCAAATGCTATTCCGCAGTTGCCGCGTACCGGCACAAACCAATTTTTTCGCAACAGGTAATGCATAATTTTTTGTTGTTCCCAGTTCATTAGCCTTATGTAATTACCTGCCTCACTAAGGCAGGCGTTAATACTAAGTGGCATGTTCAGCGAGACTAGAAATGCCGCATGTTTTGATTTGCCAAGCAACCTTTTGTTGGCAACAAACCAATTCCACTCTTGTTTGTAATAGCGGCGGGCAGTGTAAAGTACCAGGTTGTCCTGAACGCCATCGTCTACAACAACATCCTGCATGTCGTCGTAAATTTGAACTACACTCATTATATCAAGCCAACCTTCCACATCGACGCAATGCATAATGTGTTCCTTATCGGCAAGCAGGCACCTGAGCTCCAGCAATTTCTTTTGCATCAGGCGTGTTTTCAATTCATGATAAGTAAAAACGCCTGAACACTTGTAAGCAGCATCCTGCACTGGCTTATGCAAAACATCGTGTTTGTAACTATCTAAACAGTTATTGCATACATCGGCAATTTTGCCAGCGATCCTTTGGCGTTTCAGCAACGGGAACTGTAGTAACTGGTAGTTGATCATTGCAAAAAACGACTGCAATAGTTTGTACAGCTCCCCGTAGGTTATACCGTATTTATCATTCACAGCATCAAACACCTGCGGCGAAAGTTTTTTGATGCGTTCAAAATCTACATTCACCGTTATGCTATTACCCTCTTGCTTAACCCTTACATAAAAATCTACCGGGTTTGCCCGAAACATTTTTTCTATACAATGCTTGCCTGCAGCAGCACAAACACCATCAATAAACTCATCGCCGAAAAATAAGGTGAGGGTAGTAATATCAGCAAGGTCTGTAATGTTTGAGTTGCTTTTTAAAGGCACAATGCCAAGCAACAAAGTGTTGTAAGCAAACGAACCCTTTTGAATAGTTTTCCAAAGGCTAGAAAATCCGGGTAGTTGCTGGCATGTTTTCAACAGGTTTGATTCGGTGAGATGTCGTTGCTTGAAAGTAAAAACCGGCCAGCAAATAATGCTCAAAAAGTTTGAAGATAACAAGTGCCTGATCTCAATACCCCACGAAAATTTTGGCACACCACATCCGTATTCACCTACAATTAAAGAAGGGTGCGTTAAGGCTCTATCTTTAATTAGCTCCATACAGATATTTGCAGTAAAGAAAACACTTGAACCTGAAAACCACAAGAGGCTTTGAAAATATAGAAGTAAATAGTTCAGGGCTTTCTTATGGCAACAACCTTGAATTTATTACGATATTGCAAGCAGCCAATCGTTAACCAATTATTCATGCAATTTGTAAGCAACCATTATATTGACAGGCAACAATGGGATGAATGTATTGATGCTTCCCCGCACGGACTTATCTATGCACAATCGTTCTATCTCGACACTATGGCCCCAGGCTGGAACGCATTGGTGGGCGATGCTTACGAGTGGGTGATGCCATTAACTGCACGAAAAAAATATGGAATAAAGTATTTGTATCAACCCGCATTTACGCAACAGTTGGGTGTATTTGCAAAACAACAATCTAACCAGGTACCATTCAATGCGATAGCAAAGTATTTGAAAAATAATTTTCGTTTTTTAGAGGTCAACTTCAACTATGCAACGCCGGTTGTTCTATTGCCCGGTTTTCAAAACTCCGCGGGAACAAACTTTATCCTACCATTACAGCAAGGTTATGCTCACATTAATGAGCGCTATCACTCCGTACTAAAAAAAAACCTGAAGAAAGCACAACATGCAAAACTCACTTGCAAACCTTTTAACAACCACACAAAATGTATTGAGGAATATGCAGCCAGCTATGGCGGCAGAATGAAACACGTGACCCCAACTGATTTCAAAAATTTTAACAACATTTGCCACCAGCAGCATGCTCAAAACCAGCTCGTCTGCCGTGCAGTTACCAACGCGCAAAACCAATTGATGGCAACTGCAGTTATTTTATCCGACGGAAAAAGGTTGTATAATATGATGAATACGCCTACCGCGGAGGGACGAAAAGTACAGGCGAATCATTTTTTGATCGATGCCGTGATTCAGGAATTTGCCGGGCAAAACCTGCTGTTCGACTTTGAAGGGTCCGACTTGCCGGGAGTAAAAAGTTTTTACGAAAGTTTCAATGCCATCAACCAACCTTACTTTATGATGAAGTATGACAACCTGCCGTGGCCCTTACTGTTGTTTAAATAGTGCACGCTCCTCCAATATTTTTTCTGCAATAAACAAATCGATGGGGCGGGTAATTTTTATGTTTTGATGTTCACCTTCAATCAGAAAAACCTCGGTACCAGCCGCCTCCACTACCGATGCTTCATCTGTAAAAGCATCCTGATAAGTTTGCTCAAAAGCAGCGAGTAGAATTTCCGAGAGAAACGTTTGCGGAGTTTGAATAATGCGTACCTGGTTCCTGTTAATGATACTGTGTTTACCATTTTCTTCAATACGGATAGAGTCTGTTGCAGCAACAGCAGGTATTGCGCTACCCTTTTCAATCGCCTGTTCATAACAGTTGCGAAGTAGTGCCTGCGTTACAAGGCATCGCACGGCATCGTGTACAAACACTACCGAGGCTTCGTGTATAAGGTTCAAACCATTCTTCACCGAATCAAATCGCGAGCTACCGCCAATGGTAACACGCACTTTTTTTTCAACTTTCATTTCGGTAATCAATTCTTCGCCGCTTTGCACATGGTTAGCAGGTACAACCAGTATAATATTTATATCGTCAAATGCATCCAAAAATGCCTTTATACTGTAATACATCAATGGTTTGCCATGCAACAACAAAAACTGTTTCGGCACAACATTTCCCATTCGCCTACCCGATCCGCCGGCTACTATAACCGCATATTTTTTCATAAGCAAATCTCGTGTCTGTTGTTAAAAATGAACACGCAGGCATGAAGATAAGTTGACAACCTTTAGCGGTACTAACAAAACACAAAGAATATAGGGGCTTTCATCTGCAGAATATAATCCATCTTTAGTTCGGGCTATACGCTGCAAATCCGCCGCAACGCGTGCGCGCAAAAACCTTCAGCGGGTTTTCCGCTTCTATCCCGCAGCCAGTGTGCTGTTACCCGATGCGGTGCATTTACCGTTCAACTAAAAAAATGCAGTACCAATTTCTGTTTTACAATGCAACTGCGTACCTTATTTTTATTTATAACCAAAACAAACAACCATGACTTTTAAACATGCCATCAGTTGGTTTGAAATACCAGCAACCGATTTGGCCCGTGCGCAAAAATTCTATGAAACCATTTTCGAAATGTCCATGATACCAATGGACTTGCCGGAAATAAAAATGCGCATGTTCCCTTTGGAAGATATGATGGGAGTGGGTGGCGCTTTATGCGTTAGCAATGGCTTTCATAAACCATCCGCTACGGATGGACCGTTGATTTACCTGAATGCCAATCCCGATGTTCAAATTGTGCTGGATAAAGTTGAGGCAGCCGGTGGAAGCATCCTCGTTCCTAAAACAGAGATAACCCCGGAATATGGCTTTATGGCGGTATTGCTGGATACCGAAGGTAACCGTATTGGCCTGCATTCCATACCCCCGCAATAACTCTGCAACCATCACACATGAAAACAAAATGGGTCGCCATTACATTAATGGTATTGCTTATTGGCAGGTATGCCAGCGCCCAAAATGAAAGTGGAGGCTACGATTCAACCCTTGCAAAAAAACTAAGCGCAGATAAGTATGGTATGAAAAGCTATGTGCTGGTGTTACTAAAAACAGGCGCGGCAAACATTACCGATAAAAAGGTTCGCGATAGCCTCTTTGGTGGACATATAAGGAACATTCAACGGCTTGCAGCCGAAGGGAAGTTAATAGTTTCCGGCCCAATTGGTAAGAATGGAAAAAACTATGAGGGACTGTTTGTATTTAATACCAAGAGCATCTATGAAGCAAGGGCTATGCTGGAAACAGACCCGGCCATCCAGGCTAAGTTGCTGGATGCAGACCTCTTTCCCTGGTATAGTTCCGCAGCATTACAACAAATTCCGGCGCAGCACAATAAGCTATCCAAAACCTCACTTTAAAAAGCAACATAGCAAAGAAAAAGTACCCGCGAAACCATTGCGGGTACTTTGTTTGCACAACGAATTACTGTTTTGTTTACAGTTTTGTTACTGAAATTTTTTCAACGATTTTACTCACATTGCTTATCTGAAAGCTTTCTGTTTTGCTGAAGCCTTTTGAAGACAGCATAAGCGTAATTGTAGTGTTATCCGGGTTAGCCACATCAAACTGGAAATTTTTTGAAAAAGTTTTTCCTTTGAATTTGTCGCTATAAATAACATTACTCTCGTCGTCTTTCAATGTAACCAAAACCGCTTCCTGCGTAGCGTTATCAATGTTTACCTGGAACACGGGCATGTAGTTTGACTGTCCAATGTATTTAACCGAAATATTGCTTGCAAGGGTTGTAACTGCTTTTGGTGTTGAGCCTGCCATTAACGGCGAACTGATACCGGTTGCAAGTACAAAAGCCAAAGCATACATGCTTTTTTTGTTGGTTGTGCGTACTGATGATAATAGGTTTCTCATGATAATTTGTTTTTGAGATGAACTAATAAAAAATCTTTCTGAAAAGCATCGCGAAGGCAAAAACAAATCGATAGCAAAAGGGGCAGGCTATCAGTTAGGAGAAGCGGAGATTGAATTCAAATTTTATTTGTCCTCTCCATCTTTATAACACAAAAGTAGTGGGGTTTATGGTGCATAGTAACACAACCTTTTACCTATTTCAACATGGCAAAACAGTGAATATAAAAATGAAATCCTTTACTGCACTGCGTTTCGCACCCTCGTAACTATTATCTCCAACCTAAAAAAAACATTAAAATCAACTTAGGTACTCCTAAGTGTACAAGGCTTTCAAATCGTAATAACTTTATAAAACATGTTCTGCCAAATAATTTTTATAGAACTTTGTTTTGAAAAGGATGCGTTATACCATCTTCATTTACAGAAATTTTAGAACTTTATTAATGACTAAAAGAACTAAAGTATTTATAGGAATAGTTTCACTTACTGCCATTGGTATTGCTATCTATTCAACACGTAAAAAACGCCAGTTTAAAGCCATGGTAAGGGATATTGTTGCAGACGAAGGCTATGAAACTGCACAGGATATACTCTTCCCATTAAAAGGTGGGCATTATAAAATAACTTCTTCCCGTTAACCGTATACCCTTCGCTTACACAAACGATACATGATTTTATATTTTGAGTTTGAAGACCGCCCCGTTCAGGCAGAAGTTTTATGGCCAAAAAATGGAGAAGATATTGAGGTGCATTTAACCGACAGCCAACTCCTGAGCCATTTCCCCGCCGATCATTTTTTTGAAATAAAACGCGGCAACCAGGTTTCCTATACAATTGAAAACCCAACAAATAAACGCCTTATAGATCTGCAAATTGTAATCAGCCGTAAACTGCAGGAGTTTGTAAATAAATCTTAAAACATCCATTGAACTGCAAGCGCTATTAATGCGGCTACTGCTGTATTGATAAAGTTTACAGCATTGTTATTCAGTCTGCCATTTCGCTCCAGCGTAGCACCCAGCAACGAGTCGGTAAAGTTGCCAATGGTACCTGCCAAAACAATTATTACGAAGCCGAAATTCCAATCGGTGGTTAAAGCATCCGCAATGGCAATAATTATACTTCCCGCCACGCCAATGGCTGTTCCTTCAAAACTTATCACGCCGTTTAAGCCTCGCTTGTCTGCCCGCAGGGTGGTGATATTATAAAAACGTTTGCCAAAAACATTACCCATTTCCGACGATAGCGTATCTGCCGTAGCCGAAGAAAACGCGGCTGCCATCATCAGCATAAAAACATTTGCATAACATGGAAAAGCGAATGCGAACAAAGCAAGAAATCCCGCAGCACCTGCGTTGGCAAACACTTGCCCGGAACTTCTTCCATTGCTTTCTTCGTCAATACCCGAAAATTGTTTTTTGCTTTTACCAAAACTGGTAGCTGCACTTCCTAAAATAAAAAACACCGACATAATAATGATGCCGGTGTAAGCAAAGGCAATGAAAATGATCAAACCAAGTATCCCTCCCACAACAGATGCCTGCCAGGTTAGCTTTCTTGTTCTTACACTAACGATCATACCGGTACAAATAATGAGGGTCACTATGCAATAAGCAAGAGTCATAGCCCTAAAATAAAATGTTTTGTGTTGCAGGCTGTAAAACATTATCATCACACACCCTTTTATCTTGCCGGTTTATACTTTTTCACATTCAAATATCATGTTGCCTTAACAATTTGCGCGAACAGATTTCAGCTATATTTGCCGCGTATCAATACCCACATGGCCAACCGTTTAAAAAAGAAAACTCCCCCACCACCAAACCCCGACAAACTCACGCCGGATAAGGAAGTAGAGGTAACAGTACAGGAAATTGTAAAGGACGAAAGAACCTATAAAATTGCAGGAACTATAAGCCTGCTTGTAGCCCTGTTTTTATTTGTTGCGTTCACCTCTTATTTATTTACATGGCAGGCAGATCAATCGCAAATCTTTAAGTTTGGCGGTATTGCCATATTTAGTACCGACGATGTGAAAGTAGATAACCTGTTGGGTGTATTAGGCGCCTATTCTGCGCACTTTTTTTTATTCAAAGGTTTTGGCGTGGCATCGTACCTGTTGTGTACCTTCTTTTTTATACTGGGCGTAAACCTGTTGTTTGGGCGAAAGGTTTTTTCACCCGTCCGCAACCTTAAGTATGTACTAATTGGTTTACTAGTTTTGAGTATCGCCTTTGCTTTTGTGTTTCGTAACAATGAGTTTAGCTGGGGTGGCGGTGTTGGCGAAGTGGTAAATGATTGGCTGATAAAATGGATTGGTGCAACAGGTACAGGTTTGTTATTATTCGTTGCTGCCTTTAGTTTTTTCATCTGGAGGTTTAATCCATCATTTAGCCTGCCTGCCAAAAAGGTAAATGAACCTGAAACTGCGGCTGTGCTGCAGGCAAATGCCGAAGATGAGGTGTTTAATGAGGTAAATCTCGATATGTACAAAGAAGAAAATGATGGAGCAAGGTTATACATCGAAAAAGAAATTCTTTCATCAAACAACAAACTAAAAAATGAGGGCAATGGCATATTGGTTATGATGCCGGAAGAAGAAAAACCTTCCATTGATTTCACGATAACTGAAAAGGAAGTTTATTCAGGGCTAGAAGAAAGTTTAGTTGCTCATAAAGTGGTTTTGGACGAAGAACCGGAAATAGATCTGCCCTTTGTACAACTACCTTTAAAGAAAACAAGCAAAGCCCCGGAAACCCCGGTTGAACTCGAAATAAAAGAGACCCCGGAAGATAGCGAAGAAGATGAAGTAGTGGAAGATGTAAAACCCAAAAGTGTGAGCCTGGCGCCTTACGAACCAACGCTTGACCTGCGTGATTATAAGTACCCGTCGCTCGATTTGCTTGAACCTCACGGCAGCGAAAAAATTGTACACGACCCGGCAGAATTAGAAAGTAACAAGAACCAGATCATCTCTACTTTACAGAACTATGATATATCCATTCAACGCATAGCCGCTACTGTTGGTCCAACGGTTACATTGTATGAAATTGTGCCCGCACCCGGCGTACGCATCAGCCGCATCAAGAACCTGGAAGACGATATCGCGTTAAGCCTTGCCGCACTTGGCATACGCATTATTGCACCCATACCTGGTAAGGGAACCATTGGTATTGAAGTACCCAATGTTCGCAAATCAGTGGTAAGCATGAAAACGCTCTTATCGTCGGAAAAATTCCAGGTAAATAATTTTTCTCTACCCATTGCCATTGGTAAAAAAATAGACAATGAAAACTTTATTGTTGACCTTGCCGCCATGCCGCATCTGTTAATGGCGGGTGCTACAGGTCAGGGTAAATCTGTTGGCTTGAATGCCATCCTCGTTTCATTGTTATACAAAAAACACCCCTCGCAACTTAAGTTTGTTTTGGTTGATCCGAAGAAGGTTGAGCTAAGTATTTACCGTTCTATCGAAAGGCACTTTCTGGCTAAACTACCCGGCGAAGAAGATGCGATCATCACCGACACAAAAAAAGTTATTCATACACTTAATGCACTTTGTATTGAGATGGATAACCGCTACGACCTGCTGAAAGAAGCCGGTGTACGAAACATTCGTGAATACAACGAAAAGTTTATAGCCCGAAAACTGAACCCGGAAAAAGGACACCAGTTTTTACCGTTTATTGTTTTGGTGGTGGATGAATTCGCCGACCTGATTATGACGGCAGGCAAGGAAGTGGAAATGCCAATTGCACGACTGGCACAACTTGCACGTGCGGTGGGCATACACCTCATCATTGCAACACAACGTCCGTCGGTAAATATCATAACGGGTACCATCAAAGCGAACTTCCCTGCACGTATAGCTTTTAAAGTTTCCAGCAAAATAGATAGCCGCACCATTTTGGATGCCGGTGGTGCAGAGCAACTGATTGGAAAGGGTGACATGCTGATTAGCTACAATGGCGAGATCACCCGCTTGCAATGCGCCTTTGTTGACACGCCTGAGGTAGATAAGATCACAGAATTTATAGGTGACCAGCGTGGCTACCCCGATGCGTTTTTATTGCCGGAGTATGTTGATGAGAAAGAACTGGAAGGCAAAGACTTTGACGCAACTAACCGCGATCCGCTTTTTGAAGGCGCAGCGCGTTTGGTGGTAAGCAGCCAAATAGGAAGCACTTCGCTTATACAACGCCGTATGAAACTGGGTTACAACCGCGCCGGGCGATTAATGGACCAGTTGGAAGCGGCAGGTATTGTTGGCCCCAACCAAGGAAGTAAGGCAAGAGAAGTACAGGTAAAAACGGATGTGGACCTTGAAGAGATTTTGCGTGGATTTGAGTAAGAGAAAGTGTTACCACTAATACGCAAAGGGAGCAAAGTTTATTCTTCATGCTCGCCGCAAGTACACTTGCCCGAGTTAACTTTTAAAATCGCGATGGATCATCTTCATAGCTGGCATGGCTTTCGTTAACTGTAATTAATAGGTGTTTGCTTTCATTTAACAGGTGGATATTAAACCATGCGAAAATAAACACCTCTTAATCACATAAGTTTGCAACCGAAAAACAATCAAATGAAAAAAATGTACTTTTTAGTGGCAGCCACAACGTTGTTAACGTTTTCTGCCATTGCGCAAAACGATCCGAATGCTAAAAAGATATTAGATGCCGTTAGCGCTCAAATAAAAACATTCAAAGGCGTTACCGCTAATTTTGGCTATGCATCAAAAAGCCGCGCAGGAAAATTGAACAGTAGCGTAAATGGCAGCATATCCCTTAAGGGACAGAAATACTATTTAAAGCAGGGTGCCACAGAAATATTCAGCGATGGCCGTAAAACGTGGAACTACAATGGGGATAAAGAAGTGACTGTAAGTGCTGTGGAGGCAGATAGCAAAACCATTACGCCGCAAAAATTACTTACCAATTTTTACGACGAGGATTTTACTTATAAGCTTGTTTCTTCCAAAGGCACGGCTCACGAGATTGAATTGTTGCCGATAGATAAGCGCAAAAACTTTCAAAAAGTGAACATTTTTGTAGATAAAACCAAAATGATGGTGACCAAAGCAAAGATCATCGACAAAAGCAATAATACTATCGAGTTTGCTTTAAAGAACATCAACACGAAAGCAAATATTTCTGATGCCATTTTTGTTTTTAATAAAAGCAAATACAAAAAAGATATCGAGGTAATTGAATAACATTATTACATCATTTTCATTGAAGCCGTTCTGTAACCAGTGCGGCTTTTTTAATTAGTCAATCCTGTATCTTGCAATACTCAAAATAATTGTATGAAACATCTGCCTTTGGACCCCCAAATTTTTATTAATAACAGGCATCGGTTTGTAAAAGAAATGAAATCGAACAGCATTGCCATTTTTAACAGCAATGATGAGTTGCCTTCCAACGGGGATGCACTATATCGTTTCGCACAAAACAGCGATCTGTATTGGCTATGCGGCATTGAGCAGGAAGATACCATGGTAATTTTTTTCCCAGACAACCCAGACCCCAAATATCGCGAGGTACTTGTGTTGGTACGCCCCAACGAGTTGAAAGAAAAGTGGGATGGAAAGCGATTGAGAGCAAATGAAGCAACTGAAATTTCGGGTATAAAAACGATTGTTTGGTTAGATGCATTGGAAGCATTGCTTCAACCCTGGATACACCTTGCAGATAATATTTATCTCAATACAAACGAAAACGACCGCAAAGGAAGTTTGCTGCCAACAAGAGATTACAATTTTGCAAAAGAAATAATGACCCGTTATCCTGTTCACCATTACCAGCGTTCTGCAAAAATTTTGAAAGAGCTTCGCTCTATTAAATCGGCAGAAGAAATTAAGGTAATGAAGGAAGCCATTGCGATCACTGAAAAAGCCTTCCGCCGGGTATTGCAGTTTATTCGTCCGGGTGTTATGGAGCACGAAATTGAAGCTGAAATTGTACATGAATTTTTACGCAACCGGGCAAAGGGCGAAGCCTATGGTAGCATTATTGCCAGTGGCGACAGGGCACGAACACTCCACTATATTTCAAACAACGCGGAATGTAAAGATGGTGAACTGATATTAATGGATTTTGGCGCAAACTATGGCGGATATGCTGCCGATTTAACCCGCACGGTACCGGTAAACGGACGGTTTACCAAACGCCAGAAAGAAGTTTACAATGCATGCCTGCACCTGCACAACTATGCAAAAAGTATTTTGCAACCCGGCATTAGTATCATTGATTACACCGACCAGGTAGGAGAAGAAGCAACCAAACAATTTATAAAAATAGGCCTGCTCACTAAGGCTGATGTAAAAAATGAGGACAAGGATAACAGGGCTTACAGAAAATATTTGTACCACGGTATTTCACACCATCTCGGTATAGATGTGCACGACCTGGGTACAAGAGTTCACCCTATAAAAGAAGGGATGGTGTTTACCGTAGAGCCGGGCATTTATATAGAGGAAGAACAAATGGGCATCAGGATTGAAAATAACTTTTGGATAACGAAGAACGGCAACAAGGATTTGATGAAATCTATTCCCATTACAGTTGATGAAATAGAAAGCCTGATGA